>CAMFJP010000005.1 GCA_945957075.1 uncultured Chlamydiae bacterium | reverse complement strand
CCCATAAACATCGCCAATATAGCCAAATACAAGAGATCCAATAGGACGAGCCAACATCCCCAAAGGAATGATAGCGTAAGTTAAAATAAGAGCTATAACAGGTTCTTTATCTGGAAAAATTAAGGAGGCCAAAAAAGGAGATAAAAAACCAAATAATGCTGTGTCATAGTGTTCAAAAAGATTGCCAAAACAGGCATTCCACAACTGTCTACGAGAGGTTGTTGTCATCTTTCCTCCCTTATTTTTTGTTTGATAGACTGTATTTTTCGAGCAGTTTCTTCTGGAGCCTCTTGATCCATCAATCCACCTGCCATGGCTATTCCATCCTCTAATCGCAGTTCTCTGTAAACCGGTTCAACACAGGCTACATTCAAACCTCCTATGGCTACGATACGATGAGAAATGCTAGCTCGCACGTTACGCAATCCTTCGATTCCCCATACGTGATCATTTCTAGGACAAGTTTTCTTAGAGGGTGACACTTTGACACTAACGTAATCAACATCGCTTTGGTTTCCTAATGCTAAAAGCTCTTCCATTGTCTTTATAGGAACACCAATAACTGCTTTTCTACCCAGTAGTTTGCGGGCTTCCCAATACGAAAAGTTGTCTTCAAGGTAAATTCCTTCTGCATCGACAGCATGCACAACATCAAAGGATTGAAGAGTATTGATAAAAAGAGGTGTTCCCTGAAGGATTTGTTTAAGACGTAACGCCGTTCTTATAGCCTCAGACACATTGTTTTGATGATCTCTAAATTGCACACATGACACACCGCCCTGGACAGCAGATCTAATTTTTGAAAAAAATACATTTTCATCTGAAAAGGATGGTCTATTTGCTACAAGATATAGTGATAGATCACAATCGAATCTACCTCTTAAATTAGGCAAGCGACTCAAAGACGACATTGAACGACAGCTGGGCGACATATCGGAACTCCTGGTTTAAAAAAATGAAAACACCAGAGAAACCCGATTGCCAAGAAATTTGGGTTTAAAGCTGCCAAAAAGCGCGGCGCTACCAAACAAATGGAGTTAAATAAGATGTCTAATAAGAAAAAATGACTGTTTGTATACATTCACACTTCCTACGCTGGCTCTACCCAGATCAGGTATAAGGGACTCTCTCAGCTAAGTTGCTTTTAGCGACTCAGCACCCCTGGTGTTAAAAAAAAGCGAGTCTATATCTCAGAACTGTTTTTAGCAAGCAAGTTATATAAAAGGTCTATAGACTCACTCTTAATTTGTATTGCAAAAAGCACACGAAAATTATAAGAGCCACCAAAACAGATCCCATCATGACAGGCGTATGCACCATACTTGCGAAAAGAACAACCAGCGTAGCAAAAGTCATATTAATAAAACCCATGACTGCAGAGCCATTAGACTTATCCTGCACCTGTTCTAAGGCTATCGAAGAAGAGTTATTAAAAATAAGAGATGAGCCAAAATAGAGAAAGGGTATAGGGAAAAAGAGGGTAACAATGTTAAAAGCGCCAAAAAGAAAAAAACCTAAAATAATTAATGAGGTAGCTAAAGAGCAAAAAGCTCCAATACGAATAATATCTAATTTATTTCGTTTAGACGAAAGCACATGAGAGGCAAAAGAACCCGCTAGAAGGCCAAGGGGTGGAATGCAATTTAAAAGACCATATAAGGATGGATCCATTTTTAACTGCTCAATGGCAAGAAAGGGCGCAACAGTTGCAAAGAGATAAATGATGGATGTGACAGCGCCCAAAACAAGAGATGCATAAACTAACTGATAGTTTTTAAACGTACATCTAAAGCCTTCGATAATCTTTGCTATATTAAGCGCAGCCGCATCTAGCCGGGGCGCTGTTTCAGGAAGCCTGATCACAAAAGCAGCTAACATCACGCAATAGAGTATTAAAGCATAAAAACAACTTTCCCACCCAAACGCCTCTGTTAAAAAGCCCCCAGCGGCTACGGCAAGACCTGGAGCTATTGCAAAACTCAACGTTGCAAGAGAAATCACTTTTGTAAGCTTTGTCCCCTCAAAAACATCCCCAATGATTGTAAAGGCAATCTTCATCCCTACACTACTCCCCAAGGCAGAAATAAATCTTCCAATAAGAAATAAACTCCACGTATGAGCTAAGCCAGCAAACAAAATCACACATGTTCCAACTATAGTCAAAAGAAGGCCACACCAAATAGCCACTTTCCTCCCATAGCGCTTAGCAATAGGACCATAAGGCAAATTCCCAAAAGCATAACCAAAAAGAAACGTTGTGACAGAGGACCCTGCAACAGATTCACTCACACCAAAATGACCTGCAACCTCGGGCAAAGAGGGAGTAAAAAGGACTGCTGCAATCGAAGCAAAGGGCATCAGAAAAAGAAGGGTAAACAACATATATTACCTAGAAGTTCTACTTTAAAATAGCCTATGTTCTAAGGCTAAACTTTGCCACACACTCCACATGCGCTGTTTGCGGAAACATATCATAGGGCTGCACTGCATCCAACGTATACCCCCCTGTGATCAGATGTGCACTATCACGAGCAAGTGTTGTTGGATCACAAGATATATAGATTACAGTCTTTGGTTGCAATCTTTCTACTTCAGAAAGGACCAAGCGCTCACAGCCTTTACGCGGAGGATTTAAAAGCACAACATCAACATCCACAAGCGTACGCATAAAATCCTCGGCGTGTGCGCACGTAAATACGGCATTATGAATGTGATTGGCTAAAGCATTAGCCCGTGCATCTTCGACAGCCTCCTGAATACACTCAATACCAATCACCTGTTTTGCAGAGCGAGCAAAGCATAAAGACAACGTCCCTACGCCACAATAAGCATCTACAACAGTTGCCCCCTCCCCAAGATCTGCATACTCAATGGCCCTGCTGTATAACCTTTCCGCTTGTCCTGGATTGATCTGAAAAAAGGAAGCAGGAGAAATACTAAACGTCATATCAAAGAGCTTTTCTTGTATCGTCCCCTGGCCCTCTAAAACCGTGTAGACGCTCCCCAAGATAACATTGCCTCGCCCAGACTGCAAATTATGGACGACCCCCTTTACAGCTGGATGAGATACCATTAGTGCTCTTGCAAGAGAAAAAAGAGCTGGAGAGGGCGTTTGATTTGTGATCAAAATCACGAGGACCTCTTGACTGCGCATCGCGGTTTTAATCAGAAGATGACGCAGCTCCCCTGCTTCTGTAATTGGATCATAGGCAGCAATTGAAGCTTTTTTTATACAATCTTGTGCCTTTTGATAAACCTCTTCTCCTAAACTGCAATGAATATGACAGCTTTCCACTTCAACCAAATGATGAGAAGCCCTAGCATAAAGCCCAAGCGCTGCCCCATGAGCTCCCTCTCTTACGGGGATTTGAATCTTATTTCTATAGGCAAGCGAAAGGTCTGAACCAATACAGGCGGCAACAGGCGGATCTGCTATTTGTCCAATGCGTGTAAGAGCATCGATAACACGCCTGGTTTTTACCTCAAGTTGTTTTTCATAAGATAGGTGCATAAGCTGACACCCCCCACATTTACCAAACACAGAGCAAGGAGGCTCACTTCTCTCTTTTGACGCCTTATGTACCTTAATAAGCTGCGCCCGGCCGTACCGCTTCTTGCGCTCGATAAGGCGCACCTCTACCCGTTCCCCGGGAAGCGCCCCATCAACAAAAACGGCATAACCATCCAGGTGCCCGACTCCTTCGCCGCTATGCCCAAGTCCATCGATTTCTATAAAAAAAATTTCATTTATTTCTGGCATAGATTTATTTTAACGTATTTAAAAACATCCGATTATAACAGCAAAAGAATAGTGATAGCAAGAAAAGTCGTGCATAAAGCACCCTTCTTGAGGTATACTCACATGCCTTACACAAATCAATTATTGATTTCATCAAACCTTATAGGAAAAAATGTCAAATTTTACACAGTATTCCATAGACCCTGCCCTCATCGAAGCCTTGAATGCGATGCACATTCAAGATCCAACCCCTGTCCAGGCAGCAACCATCCCTATTGCTTTGAAAGGAGCAGATGTGCTCGCTTCTGCGCAAACAGGAACTGGCAAAACCCTTGCTTATGTTATCCCGATGCTCTCCCACCTCAGCCAAAACCCAAAACACACAGCTCTTATCCTAGCTCCAACAAGAGAGCTTGCTATGCAAGTGCAACAAACTCTACAACGACTAAATTCCGTTAGAGTCACACTTCTCATCGGAGGAACCTCTATCTTTAAAGAGGTCTCAGAACTTAGAAGACATCCTCGTGTGATCGTCGGAACACCAGGTAGAGTTACAGACCATTTAAACAGAAAAACATTAAGTCTAGATGCGACGCATTTTTTAGTGATCGATGAAGCAGACCGCATGCTCGATATGGGATTTGGCATACAACTAGACAACATTGCAAAATTCCTACCTGAAACAAGACAAACGCTCATGTTCTCAGCGACTCTGCCTCCCAATATGAATAAACTAACAGCCAAATATCTAAAAAACCCAGAACGCATTTCTATTGGATCGACGATCGCCCCCTCAGCTCAAGTAAAACTAGAAAACATCCACGTATCTCAAGAAGAAAAATTCCCTATACTTCTAGAAAATCTAGAAAAACGGGAGGGATCCATTATCGTTTTTGTAAAAACAAAAAGAGGTGCCGACAAACTCTCTAAAGAACTTAAAGAATACGGGCACAGCACACACGCAATCCACGGAGACCTTTCTCAACAAAGACGCGGCAAGGTTATTCATGCCTTCCGACAGCAAAAAACACGCATTTTAGTTGCAACAGATGTTGCAGCACGAGGTCTTGATATCCCGCATGTTATGCATGTCATTAACTACGACCTCCCCACGTCCCCTGAAGACTACATCCATAGAATTGGAAGAACCGGAAGAGCTGGAGCTGAAGGCCACGCCATGTGCCTTATCTCTCCAGGAGATCACCTGAAATGGAAAGCGATTCACCGCATGATGAATCCGAGCGCTCCAAAGCAACAAGAAAATCCGAGAAGCCCAACACAAAAACAACAACAGCGAAGAAAAGATAGAAAACCCTTTCCTTCACGCCATGGGAAAGAAAGAGGGTTTCGTCCGGCGAAAAAGTCCTTTAAACAACCTCCCAGGGAAAGATCTCTGCGAGGCTAGAGGCGCCCTGCTGAAGTAAAAAAAGGCGGTCAACACCACAGGCTACACCGCAGCAATCTGGAAGCCCTTTTTCCAAAGCGGAAAGGAAATGTTCATCGATGGGAAGGGCTTGTTTACCAAGGCGCTCTCTTTCTATATTCGCCCGTTTAAAACGCTCTCTTTGCTCCTTGGGATCAGAGAGCTCATGGTAGCCATTGGCAAGCTCGAGCCCACGATGATAAATCTCAAAGCGCTTGGCAACATGCTCAGCTTCCTTATAGTATGTTCTTGCAAGCGCTGCTTGATCTGCTGGATAATCCATAAGAACAAAAAGAGCACTGTCATCAAAATGGGGCTCAACATACGTCGTTAATATGTAATCTAAAAGACTTGGAAAATCCCATCCTGTTAGACCCGTTAACTCTTGCAACTTCTGCAAAGATACATCCATATAATCGATTCCAGCATACTCTTGCATCGCCTCTCTATAAGAGATATACTGAACAGAAAGATCGCCCAAAATAAAGCGAATAAAGTCTACGGTCTCTTCAATGAATTCTTGATAAGACATGCCAATGCGATACCACTCAAGCATCATAAATTCCACGCGATGAAATTTACCCTTCTCTTCGGCTCGAAAAACGTGACTGAGTTGATAGATATCGCCACTACCGGACGCCAGAAGGCCTTTCATGCGATATTCTGGCGAGGTATGCAAATACCCGGCAGGAGTTGCAAGCACATCAATATGGGCATCGACACAAGCAAAGGGAGAAAGTGCTGGACAATCTACCTCTAAAATATTACGAGAAGAAAAAAAACGGCGCACAGAAGAGAGCATCTCTGCGCGCTTGCGAATAAGAGCTACAACATCAAACTCGAGAGACATACTCCCCGGTACGGGTATCTACCTTGATTTTCTCTCCCTCTTCAACAAAAATCGGCACTTGAATCTTGGCACCTGTTTCTGTAACTGCTGGTTTTAAAACCCTACCAGAGGTGTCGCCGCGTAGACCGGGCGCTGTCTCTTTAATCTTCATCTCCATAAAGGTAGGAGGAGAAACGTCAATAGGCTCACCTTTATAAAACACGATATCGTAAACAACCTCTTCCATAAGCCACGGCTGTTTATCCCCTATCAGTTCCAAAGGAATATGGATCTGCTCGAAGGTGTTATCATCCATAAAAACAGCATCTGTGCTCTCTGTGTACAAAAGGCGCATTTTCGTATCTTCTACATCGGCAAGCTCTAACTTTTCACCCGATTTAAAGGTGCGTTCCACAACTCTACCTGTTAGCAAATGCTTGAGCTTTGTTCTGTTAAAAGGCTGCCCTTTTCCAGGCTTAACAAACTCATTTGCAACCATAATATACGGCTCGCCTTCAACCTCTACTTTGATCCCTGCCCTAAACTCATTTGTGCTAACCTGTGCCATACTGCATTCCTTACGTAATAAGATTGGGATCCATTCTGACGGATTGCGCCTTTGTGTGCAAGAGATGCGCTGTGGCCTGTAAATCCTGGCGCACCTGCCCAAGCAGAATGCGCTCGTTCTCATACTCCCTCCGCACATCCCCTAGCCGAGATACCTCTATAGAATTTTCTTGTTTTAATTTTTCAAGCTGATCTTTTACAAGCTTTAACTCTGCAATCGAGTGGCTTAATTCCCCTTGCAAAGAGAGAAGCTCACGAATCCTATCCTGCATCACGCGATCATCTTTAAGAGCTGCAAATAGCTGTCCTAACATCGCAAGCTGATGGGACACCTCTTTCTGTTCTCTAAAAAAATGAGCTTCAACACGGCTAAACAAAGCATGAGATGCCTCAAGATTTTCTTGAAGTGCTTCTGGCAGGCCCTCTGTGCGCGCTATAATAGACTCTAAAGAAAGAAGATAATCCCTAAAAAGGCCTACCCCTTCGTGGAGTTTGCTTACCTCTTCACGCAGATCTTTATTTGTTTTAGCAAGCCCAAGATTATTTGCCTCCATCTTACCGACCTCTTTTTGCAAAAGGGAAAGGGAAGCTGTTAACTCCTTATTGATTTCCTCTAATCGAGAATAGGGATCATCTTTACAAAGCCACTGCGCTGTATGTGCAGCACATAGTCCTAAAACAAGCCAAGATACCTTGTAAAGAAACTGTAATTTTGCAAAAAAAGCAATAGCGCACGTTGCAACAGCAAGCGCTACCCCCATCCATAAACCAAAGCCAACTACCTGCGTGGGTAGCCTTTTTTCCGGTACACTGACCGCAATTGGAACATCTGTCATTGTGGACTAGAAATTTAAAGAAAGTATATTTTTTATTCAATAGAACCTCTTGCAAAAAGCGCGGCGCTACCAAGCAAAGCGAGTTATGCAAAAGGTCTAACTATTGAGAAGAAATTCTTTTCATGCTAAAATGAAAGATATGCAGCCAGATATTTCTGAAAAGCAATTTGCAGAAGAGACTCTTGAGCGCTACTCTGGGTCCCCTATTTCCGCGTTCGGCTCTAATCTTCTTCTTACGAATTTCCCCAAGTACGTCGATGCCTTTGCTAAAAAGTACAATGTGCCCGTCATCGAAGGAGCGATGTTTAAAGTAGCTCATGCGCCTGAAGAAGATACAAGCATTTTGGATTTCAAAATAGGATCACCAGCTGCCGCTTTAGTTGTCGACCTCTGTTCGTTTTTACCGATTAAAGCGAGTCTTCTTCTGGGAATGTGCGGAGGACTACGCCGCAGATACCAAATTGGTGATTATCTAGTTCCTGTAGCTAGCATTCGCGGTGAAGGTACCTCAGATTTCTATTTCCCTTCAGAGGTTCCAGCGCTTGCCAACTTTTTAATGCAAAAGGCAGTCACAGAGGTAATGGATAGCCAAAAATCCAGCTATCACATCGGAATCACCTACACAACAAACATGCGTTTTTGGGAGTTTAATGAAGAATTTAAAACACGGTTAAAACTAACAAAAGCACAAGCTATCGAAATGGAATGCGCAACGCTCTTTGCTGCAAGCTATAAACGCAAGTACACACTGGGAGCGCTGCTCCTCATCTCCGATCTCCCCCTTAATGCAAACGGGGTAAAAACTAAAAAAAGCTCTGCTTTTGTCTATGACAACTACATGAAAGACCATTTGGACAAAGGCATCCACATCCTAAAGGTCGCACGCTCGATGCAATCTAGACACATCAAAGGCGCCTACCATCGCAACATCGGCATCCCATAAATAGACCTTTTGTATAACGCGCTTTGCTTGGTAACGCTTGTGATATTTGAGCAGCTTTCACGCTCTCAAATATGAATTTATTTTCCGTATTTGGTATGATTTTTAGAATATGAGTGAAAATAAGAACAGATGCTTTGGTTCAGCTCCAGGCAAGGAATTTTATGCAGAATACCATGATAAGGAATGGGGCATTCCAGTCTATGACGATAGATACCTTTTTGAAATGCTTATTCTTGAAGGGGCTCAAGCTGGTCTAAGCTGGGAAACCATTCTCAAACGAAGAGAAGGATATCGACAAGCTTTCCATCATTTTGATCCTGTAAAAGTGGCTAAAATGACCGACAACGAATTGAACGATCTACTTGAAAATCCAGGTATTATTCGGAATCGATTGAAAATCTATGCTGCACGTCAAAATGCATCCGTTTTTTTAAAAATTCAAAAGGAATTCGGTTCATTCTCCAACTATGTTTGGAGTTTTGTAAACTCACAACCTATTGTGACGCGAAGAAACTCTCTTAAAGATGTTCCAGTCTCTACACCTATCAGCGACGCGCTATCCAAAGATCTTAAAAAAAGAGGAATGACGTTTGTGGGCTCCACAATTATTTATGCTTTTATGCAGGCAGTTGGGCTTGTAGATGATCATTTAGCTAACTGCTGGTGTTCGCATCGTTATTAACCTGAACTTCAGGTTAATAATCAAATCATCCATTTTTGAACGATGGGATAGCGTCTACCGGCACGCAAGGCTTTTTTGCTAACGCGGATCATGGGAGCAGATTGCCGCCTCTTGTATTCGGCTGCATGGATGCGGCAAATAAGATTCTCGACAAGAGAAAGAGAAATACCTGTTCTATGAGCAATTTCCTCCGGGGAGAGAAGATCTTCGACATATCCTTCAATCACAGCATCAAGAATACCATAATCTGGCAACGAATCGGTGTCTTTTTGATTAGGACGCAGCTCTGCAGAAGGGGGCTTTTCTATAATGGATCTTGGAATAATCCCTGTCTTACGATGAATCCACTCCGCTAGTCGATAAACCTGATTTTTCGTCACATCCCCTATCACACTAAGTCCTCCGCACATATCCCCATATAACGTACAGTATCCAACACTAAGCTCACTTTTATTTCCCGTGCTAAGGACAACGCATCCCTCTTGATTGGAAATACCCATTAAAATAGCGCCGCGAATACGGGCTTGAATATTTTCCTCTGCAAGCCCCTTTAAAGGGTGCTTATTTTCAAAAAAAAGAGATTCAAACGCCTCAAAAGGCCCCTCTATGGAAACTTCTCTTAAGGCAATATCTAGCTGCTTTGCCAATTCACGTGCATCTGTCACACTACCTGCCGAGCTATAGCGCGAAGGCAAGGCAACTGCAAGTACATTTTCTTTGCCAAGCGCCTTGACACCAATAGCTGCCACAAGAGCAGAATCAATGCCGCCAGAGAGACCAACGCATGCTTTTTTAAACCCAGATTTATGAAAATAGTCGCGAACACCAAGTACAAGAGCATCGTAGAGATCCTCAAGAGGATCGTAAAGGAAAGGAAGTGATGGACTGGAAGATGCAAGATCGACATAAATAAAATCTTCTGCAAAACCTCTGCCCAAATGGGTGAGCTCGGCTTTACTATTGACAACAACACTATAACCATCAAATAAAAGCTGATCATTGCCCCCTACTTGGCAGCAAAGTAAAACCGGACAGGACAGACGCCGAGCCGTCTTTTGGCAAACCTGCACTCTAACCTCTGTTTTTTGAAAATGGTAAGGAGATGCCGACAAATTTAACAGAAGATCTGGCTTATAAGGAATAAGGGTCTCTATCGGATCCTTTGCATACTGCGTATCGGTAATAGATTCTGCCCAAATATCTTCACAAATGACAACAGCCACCTTTTTGCCAGCAACTTCAAAAAGACAAGGCTGTGTTCCAGAGGCAAAGTAACGGCTTTCATCAAAAACGTCATAAGTGGGAAGAAGCCACTTATCATAAAAATCGACAAGTTTGCAATCTTGAATAATTGCAACGCTGTTGCACAAGCGTTTTTCTTTATCTATATCACTTTTGCGTGGAAGGCCTAAACATACAGTAAGGTCTTTAGTATGTTGGATAATATGATCTAAATAAGATTCCACCTTGCCAATAAAATCCTTGTGCAGGACAAGATCCTCTGGAGGATATCCCGTCAAGACAAGCTCTGAAAACAAAACAATGTCCACCTGTTTTTTTCTTGCTGCATCTAGGGTGTCTAGAATTTTCTTTGCATTGCCAGCAAGATCACCAATGATGGGGTTGAGTTGAGCTAATAGTATTTTCATTTAAGGTTAGTACCGCATGTAACCTAAGTGGGCCTGTTTCCAGGTATAGACAACCCGCTCTTTCTTGTCACGGTCATAGCGCACCTGAACGGAAATATAGGGATAAGGATGCTGATTATCTCCATCCCTTCCCTCCATTTTACCGTACAACTTGATAAATACTTGCTTGTTATACCATGGCGGTGTCGCAACGTGCGCATCTTGCTTGTCATATCTAGAAAATAGCACATCTTCTTTCCGATCTTGAAAAAACTGCATAAGATATGCGATTACATCAAGAGGTCTATACTCCATCCCTTCCACATAAAAATCGACCTCTGCACCTATCATGTGTTTGGATGTAGGATTATCCTTTTCTGCATAAGCATTATGAATAGGACATCTATATCCACAGGTAACAACTACCTTTTTAAGCGTTTTTTCCTGAATATAGTTTAAAAGCTCGATTAGAATGGGGTAAACAAACTCTTTACCATCTTGAAGAAACAGGCTATGTCGTGCGGACCCAGAGCAATCGCCATTACAACGGCTATCTCCTTTACACCGGAAAAATTCTTTCGTAATTTTAGCAAGATTGCCAACATAGGCCTCATCCCATGGGTACACCTTAGAATAAGGGCCCTCTTTGATCCTTCTTGGAGGCCCAATAGTATATCTATATTCCCCTTCCCTGCGGCTAATGTTTTCGTGCCGCACATTTTTCTCATGAGGCTCTTTATCTATTTGTTTGCCAAAACATCCACATAAAATAGTTAATGTGATACATAACAATGTACAAGATAGACATCTTGCATAACTCGCTTTGTTTGGCAACGCTTGTGATTTTTGAGCAGCTTCAAAGCTACATTTCAAGGCAATATGGAGACATACTGCCAAAAAGCGCAGCGCTGCCAAGCAAATGAAGTTACGCAAGATGTCTAATATTAAGAGGCACATGATGGCAATTGAAAAAGCTCTCATCATAGAAAAAGATTCCTCTGTGCGTTTTCTTCTTGAACAAACCCTACAGCGAAAAAACATCCTACCCTTTTTTGCTGCAGATGACATGGACGCGCGCGCGCACATCGATGTGCAGCAATTTGATCTAATTCTTTGCTCTGACGATATCGATTTACTGCAAGATGTCAAGTCTAAAACAGAACACACACCCGTTGTGATCCTCACCTCATTTGCAAGAATGCAAAAAGCGCTTTCATTCGTTAGAAGAGGTGCTTTTAGCTATCTTATCAAACCATTTTCTACAGATAGTTTGGAAACGCTCTTAGAAAAGATCGAAGAGCATATGGATATCATGCAGGAAAACCTCTATCTTCGCGAAGAGGTCTCTTGCAAACCAAAAGATAAAAAATACCAAATCATCGCAGAAAGCAGCATAATGAAATCTGTGCTAGGCGATGTAGAAAAAATTGCTAAAAGCCATGCCAGTGTCTTCATTACAGGAGAGTCTGGAACGGGCAAAGAGGCTATAGCACAAGCAATTCACTATCAATCCTATAGAAAAACATGCCCCTTTATTAAAGTAAACTGTGCTGCTATTCCAGAAGCGCTCATTGAATCCGAATTTTTTGGACATGAAAAAGGTGCTTTTACAGGAGCTTTAATGCGCCGTACAGGAAGATTTGAACTGGCGCACAGAGGCACGCTTCTTTTAGATGAAGTCTCCGAAATCCCCATCAATCTACAGGCCAAGCTACTGCGTGCTATTCAAGAAATGGAATTTGAACGTGTAGGCGGCGTTAAATCTGTCCAGGTTGATGTCCGCTTAATTGCGACAAGCAACAAAAATCTCCAAGAAGCCATCGACAATAAACTCTTTCGAGAAGATCTATTCTATAGACTTAACGTGATCCCCATTCACCTAAGCCCACTAAGAGAAAGAAAAGAGGATATTCTTCCCCTTGCCTATTACTTTTTAGATCGATTTTCTGAAGAAAATAAAAAACCGCGCAAAACCTTTTCTAAAGAGGCAGAATCCCAGCTTCTATCTTACGCATGGCCAGGCAATATCCGTGAGCTTGCAAATGTAATGGAAAGAACGGTCATTATGCACACGCACACAACGATTACGCCTCATGATGTGCGCCTGGATTTTTTAAGGCCCCCCATTATGACTTTAGAAGACATAGAAAAAAAACACATCCTAAATACACTCTTAATTTACCAAGACGACCTAGACAAAACAGCAGAGGTCCTGGGGATTACACCCCCAGATCTACGCATTAAATTGCGCCAGCACCGGATTGCCAGGGAGCTTGTATCATAATTTTATGAACTACAGGCTAAAACTCTATCTTTCACTTGCAATTGCATGTTTTGTTACAGTGCTTATCTCTCTTGGCATCTTTTATATCGAAACAAAGCACCTTGTTATGCAACAGGTTCGAAGTAAAGCCACAGCAATTGGAATTACGACAGCTGGCTTTATTAACACTGAAGATCTTTTATCCTCTCAAGGGAATGAAAATTCTCCGGCTTTTTTAAAAATTCACGATGCTCTGTTAAAAGTACGAGATGAAAATAGACAACAAAATATTGCCCTTAAATACATCTATATCATTAGGCCAGATCCACATCATCAAGACAGCATGGTCTTTCTTGTTGATGCACATCCAAATCCAAGGCACCGCTCTCATCCAGGCGAACATTATTTTGAAGCTGCAGACATTGGCATCCTTCAACATCTAGACGAAGTGTATGCGCCAGACCACCTCATCACAGATAGATGGGGCAGCTGGCTTAGTGTATTTGTTCCGATCTGGAATCCACAGGGTGAGTATGTAGCAACGCTTGGCCTTGATCTTAGCGCAAGCGAAATCCATATCAGGATTGCAAGACTTGGAAAATTTGCTCTGATCGCTCTTAGCATTTCTTTGCTCATAGCTATTTTACTTGCCTTTATCTTATCACGTAGAGCCGCTCATTCCCTTTATACTTTGTGCGCAGCTGTAGAAAAAATCACACAAGGCGATCTTGATGTAGAAATCACCTTGGATAGCAAAGACGAATTTCAAGATCTTGCTTCGGCCATTCGTTCTATGTGCAAAGGATTGCAAGAAAGAGAGCGGCTAAAAGGAGGCTTTGCAAGATATGTATCTAAAGGTGTCTTTGATATTCTCCTTACCAAAGGACTATCTGGACAACTCTCTAGTGAAAAGCGAAAAGTGACCATTCTTTTTTCCGATATTAGACAATTTACACGCCTTGCAGAGACCCTAGATCCTCATGAAACTGTATCCATTCTAAATGAATATTTCAGTGCAATGATCGATATTGTATTTAGCTATAACGGAACATTAGATAAATTCATTGGAGATGGGATGATGGTAGAATTTGGCGCTCCTCTTGAAGATCCAGAGCAAGAAACAAATGCCATACGCGCAGCTCTTGCCATGCAAAAAAAGGTAAAAGAGCTTGGAGATAAATGGGAATCTGAAGGAAAGCCCCGTTTGCATATTGGAATTGGCATACACACAGGATACGTCGTCATGGGAACCATGGGATCTGAAAAACGGATGGAATATACAGCCATTGGCGATAACGTAAATATTGCATCACGACTTGAACAAGCAACAAAAACATACAAAGTACCTATTTTGCTCAGCGAAACAACCTTTGCAGGTGCACAAAACGTATTCCAGGCAACCAAACTAGGCCCCATTACCCTACCAGGAAGAACAGAGGAGATCATTGCATATGCCGTCGAATCGGAAAAAACGTAAGACTCCCTTTTACTTAAGCCTTGGAGCATTAGCAGCTATTATAGGGTGTGGGCCGCAACTTGCCTCTTTCTTTATTGAAAGCGGGTGGTCCAAACACATTAAAGCCCACAATGTCCATCTCAGCTGGTTTGGAATGCAATCTGCAGAAACTCTCTCTCTCTTTGATGAAACAGGACAAATGCGCTACAGCTGCGACACTATTATCACCGACACCTCCCTATGGGATCTGATCCTTTGGAAACTACAACCCTCTAAAAAAAGTAGCCTCTCCTTTCTTAAAACATCGACAATCGAAGGGGGATATATCGTGTGCCATTTTTTTGAAAATGACACCGTTGTATTTAAAAACATCTCTCTACATGTAAAAAGACTACAAAACCTCAATATCACAGCCTCTTCTACTACTATATGGAAAGGACATACAGGACATATCGGGCTAGAGGGCACCTATGATTCTCAGGATCTAACAGCAAAATTAAATCTAGATAGCGTCCCCTTTCTAGAACCAGATGAGCTCCTAGATCTTTCTTGCTCACTTAGGTATCAAGAAGACAAATCCATTGCAAGCATTGAAGCGACATCACAGAATTTTGCACTAAGCGCGCAAGCACTTTTAGAAAGCAACACAATCCAGTTACAAAAACCAGCCTCTTGCACTCTATCCTTATCCGAAAAGGCATTAGAGGGACTCTACTACAACCTTCCTTTCCTCGAAAAAATAGGCCTCCAGCAGCTGGGCTATGTACGCATAGATATGGCAAATCTACACCTTCCTCTAAACGATTGGAAAAAAAGCGCCCTACAAGCGACAGCCACCTTGCAGAACCTAGAGTTTTCAGATCTATCCTTAAACAACCTCAACCTCAACATCGAAACTCTGCAGGAAAAAGTCCATCTCTCCCTTTCAGCGGAAGGAAAAGACTTTGCCCTTTCCCCAGTTTTACTTACATGGAACACAGCGCTCACCCTAGACTCTCCCCTTACCATAACATCAGAGCGTTATCTTGGGGGCACAGTGAAAATCAATGAATTGCATATCCCCTCATTAGAGGACTACAAAAATCTAGTATTAAAAGGAGAATCCCATTTTACAGTCATCCCCCTATCCCTCGGTATCGATATCGAGACAATGCACAAAATGACACTAGGCGTCGCCTATAAAAAAATGTATGGGAATTTCCTTATCTCTTCAGAATGGAAAGAGGGGGTTCTCAAAGCACATATGCACTCACCCTCTTTCGATTGCTTTTCTAACATACAAGCAAGCATCGATTTTAATAGAGCAAAAAAACGGTGCATTTTAGATGGATCAGCCCATATCAATGAAGGATCTATTATAGTGCATGCAGATCTAGACGACTTTAACACCTCACCTCTATTGGATTTTTCTGATGCGCATATCAAAGCACATATCCAAGCAGAAAACCTACCCCCAACAAAAGACCTCTCACTCCCTTTGCTCGGCAGCCCTTTAAGCGGCTCACTTTCCTTAGACAGCACCATCTCCAAACAGACCTGTGACATCAAGGGCACGTTCTCCCAAGGCTATATGAAAGGCTCACTTGTCATTAGCAATAATCTTTTACACATCGAAAACCCTTCTTTGGAAATCAACCTTATAGAAATTCCCCTTCCCTCTATCAAATGGACAGCGCCCCCCTCTCTTCATATCACAGTATCCCAACTTGCCATGCCCCTATTGTTTACACATAGCGGCCATGGAATACTAGACCGCCTGCCAAGTCGTATAGGCGATTGGAAAGAGAGCACCTTCTCTCTAAAAGCCGAATTACAACCAACAGAATTTAAAACACAAAGCGCTCAGCTAAGTGTAAATAGCGCTATATGCAGCCTAGAGCACACTCAAGCAGATGGTCCCCTTAGCATCCAAGTAAATACAGTCATACACAATGAAAAGCAAAAAGGATCGCTGCAAGCACATGTAACTTGGGATGAAAAAACTGCCTCTACGGATGCACTAATAGATCTTACAGGATTTCCTTCTGCTGTTCTTGACATTGCATCCCATTGTTACGGCTATGACGATCTGTTTTCGGCTCTCCTTGGCGGGAGCTGCAGCGGGACAATTAAAGCCTCGATATACAACAAAAATGGCCCCTTTTCATGCAACCTCTCCTCACCTCTATCGCATATCCACACCTCAGGATCTTTAAACCAAGGCGCACTAACATTAGAAGAGCCCTTCTATGCCCAATGTCAACTCACCGAAAAGTTAAGTGAGCTCCTCCTTAAAGAAATTAACCTCTTTTCTATCTCCTCTATTACAGCCGAGCACCCCATTTCCCTGAGTATCGACCCACAAGGAGTCTACATCCCCATTACCTCCTTTGACCCAAGTGCCCTATCGATCCCCCACATGCACATCGAACTTGGAAAGCTCTCTTGCCGCAATGAAGGCAACATTAACATCGCCCTGGGACTCCTTAAATCTCAAAAGCGAGCCCAAGACAAACTCGACCTATGGTTTGCTCCCGCAGATTGCCGTATCGAAAAAGGGGTTATCGATCTTGAACGAACAGAAATTCTCATCGCAGACACCTATGACGTGGCACTATGGGGTTCCCTCAACCTAGTTCAAGATTTTGTGGATATGACGCTTGGACTTACAGCAGATTGCCTTAAACACTCCTTTGGTATTAAAGGTCTCCCAAAGGATTACGTCCTAAGAATCCCCATGAAAGGCCCCATGGACGATGTGCGCATTAATGCAAGCAGCGCTACCGCAAAAATTGCCCTTCTACTCGCCTGGCAGCAAAAGGCTCTAGCCGGCGCTATTACAGGCGGGCCAGCTGGCGCGCTTTTTGGCGAAGTGCTCAACTCCCTAGGGACACTCCCTGATGCGAACGAAAAAGCGCCCCCCGCCAAAAAACCATTCCCCTGGGAAAACACAGACAAGAGGACCTCCCACAGCCAACACAAAAAAACCATCCATCCCCATGACAAACCACTAAAACAACTATTCAAAGCTATCCGTTAAAATGTTTTTTTGACAAAAAACCAATAATCTAGATACTCCACTTCATGGGAAGAAAAACCTGTGTTTTGCTGACTATCTGCGTGCTATGCGGGGGTTGTTACTCAAACCGCTTGGTCATAGACCCGTGGGAGGGTGCCCCACGCACCTCAAGCACCACATGGAAACCCCCAAAAAAAGTAAAACTATCCTGCGTCAAATGGGACCCCATTAAACCAGAGGGACAAGAGCCACTAACTCTAGCTGAGGTCATCGACGTCGCCCTGCAAAACAGTCCGCAAACAGGTCAATCTTGGGCAAGTGCTAGACAAGCGGCTGCAAACTACGCCCAAACACAAAGTACAGACTTTCCAACCATTAACGGGACCTATTCCTGGAATAGATCTCGGAGTCTGAGTGGGCCAAGCGTTGGATCTTTAACAAGCAGCATCCTCTACCTTAGCACATGGGGACCACAGCTCTCATTATCCTATACAGTCCTAGATTTTGGCCAGCAAAGAGCCACAAGTGAGGCTGCAAGATACGCCCTCTACTTTTCAGATTGGACGCACAACTCCACCCTACAATCGCTTATCCAAACAGTGACGGATGATTACTACAACTACCTCTACCAAAAAGAGCTTCTAATTGCAAATGAAGAGGACCTTGTCACTGCGCAAACAACCCTAGAGGCTGCATCTGTTGGTTTTAATACAGGCGTGAACGACATCTCCGATGTCCTTCAAGCCCGTACACAAATGCTGCAAACGGCCATTCAATTAACAACCCAGCGCCAACAAGTAGAAAACGCCTATGCGCAATTGCTATCGGATATGGGACTTGCAGCGGATTTTCCGATCAATCTAGAACGCATGCCGAGCGTTGATCCCGATACAGGCATGCTACAAGATGTCGACCAGCTGATGGAACTTGCGCTAAAGCAAAGACCCGATCTTTTAGCTTCTGAGGCCAATGTACGCTCAAAAGAAGAGAGCCTTTTAGCAGCAAAAAGACAATTTTGGCCAACTCTTTCCTATTCTTTAAACTATGGTCAAACCACCTACACAGGATGGCAAAATGACCACTACGACTTTACAACAGCGCTCTCCCTCTCCCTCCCCATCTTTACAGGATTTTCCAATCTTAATCAGGTGCGTGAAGCGCAAGCAACCAAAGAACTTGCAGAGGCGCAGCTTGTGCAAACAAGACTTAATGTCATTCAAGACATCATGACCTCATATACAAGCGTATATACAGCAAGAGATACCGTACAATTTGCATGCGCCTTTCTAGCCTCATCTCTTCAACAATATAAAGTTGTACTAGAACAATACAAGCAAGGTGTCAATACCATTACAAATCTCGTCTCTGCCCAAAGCTCCCTAGCATCGGCAAGAGCACAAGATGTCAGCTCAAGACAACAATGGTTTACATCGCTCACCTCTCTTGCCTATGCAACCGGCTCCCTATCAGAGCCACAACAAGAGGCCCCATAATGAAAAAAACGCCAGTGGCTTTATTATGTCTTTTATATGCCTGCAATAAACATGTCCATGTTCCTCCACCTCCACCCCCTGTTAGCGTTGTAAAACCTCTGGTTAAAGACATCCCTCTATACATAGAGTATATAGGGCATATGGAGGCAAATATTACAATCGATGTCAAACCGCAAGTAAGCGGCATCATTACAGGCGTTCTTTTCAATGAAGGGGATGTTTTACGTGCAGGCGACGTTATTGCTACTATTGACAATAGACCCTACATTGCAAATTTAGAAAAAGCAGAAGGGCTTCTCGCGCAAAATCTTGCAAACTTACAATACTCAAGAGAAACGGTTACAAGATACACGCAACTTGCACGCGAGGACTTTGTCTCCCCATTAAATTTTGATCAATACCTTACAACTGTTCTTGTCGACGAAGCCATCATACAACAAAATAAAGCAGAGGTGGAAACTGCAAAAATCAATCTAGGCTATTGCACAATCACAGCACCTATTGACTGCGTGACCGGCAATTTACAGATCGATATTGGCAACTACGTTACAGGCGGCGGACAAGATACAATCGTCACAATCAATCAAATAGCACCTATTAAAGCTGTATTCTACATCCCAGAAAAAGATCTCCCCTCCATACAAAAACTACAAAAAGAACACCCCCTACAAGTCCGCGTCTTTCTCTATGAAGATAGAGGCTGTGCTTTCGATGGAACTCTTAGTCTAATTAACAATCAAGTAGATACAAATACAGGCACAATCCTTGTAAAGGCGTTGCTCCCAAATGAAACTTATGATCTATGGCCAGGAGAATTTGTTGTTGTACGTCTTCTCCTTGGGGAACAAAAAAATGCCATTTTAATCCCTTCAGAAGCTGTACAGGTGGGACAAAATGGACATTTTGTTTTTATTGTTAAAGAAGATAGCACAGTAGATATGCGCCCAGTTTCTATAGGACAAGCAGAAGATGACTTTATCGTTATCGAAAATGGCATTGCACCCGGAGAAACCGTTGTCCTCAAAGGCCAACTTGCCCTATATCCAGGGGCCCATGTATCCGTACAAAAAGATCAAGGATCTTTATGAACATATCCTCGCTTTTTATCCGAAGACCCATCATGACCTCGCTTGTCATGCTCTCACTTTTTTTCTTTGGAGTCCTATCATACAATGCTCTTCCTGTCAGCGATCTCCCAAGCGTTGAGTATCCAACGATCCAAGTGACTGCAAGCTATCCGGGCGCAGATCCACAAACCATGGCAAATAGCGTCACCTCTCCTCTTGAAAAAGAGCTGACAACTGCCCAAGGCCTAAACTCCCTCTCGTCTACAAGCACAACAGGATCTACAACAATTGTGCTTCAATTTAATCTTGATCGAAATTTAGATGGTGCTGCAGCCGACGTGCAAGCTGCAATCAGCGCCTCTTCGGCCCAGCTCCCTCAAGATCTACCCTACGCGCCAACCTACCAAAAGGTAAACCCAGCCGACACCCCCATTCTTTTTCTTGCGCTTACATCCCCAACTCTTACCCTTGGAGATCTATACGCCTACGCAGATAATATCGTTAGCATCCCCTTAAGTCTTATCGATGGCGTTTCACAAGTTGTCATCTATGGAGAACCTTTTGCAGTACGCCTACAAGTCGACCCCCAAAAACTCGCCGCAAAAAATATTGGTATTGATGAATTTGGAAATAGCATTGAATTAAATAACGTCAACATCCCAACAGGAACCATGTTTGGGGGCAATCGAGAATTTACAATCACAGCAGACGGACAAATCAACACAGCAGCAGGATACGCTCCCCTAATCGTAAAATCAGAAAACGGCAACCCCGTACGCGTACAAGACCTTGGAAGAGCCCTAGACAGCCTACAAAACGATAAATACTTTGCACACTATGTTACAAAAGACAGCGAGCAGCCAACTGTTGTGCTTGCCATACAAAAACAGCCCTTTGCCAATGCACTTAGCATCATAGATAACGTGCACTCTATGCTCCCCTCTTTGCAAAAGCAACTCCCCGCCTCCATGGAAATTCATACCATTTTCGATAAATCAGAGTTTATCCAAGAGTCTGTGCATGATGTACAACTCACTGTATGCGTTGCCTTTCTACTTGTCATCGTGATTATCTTTTTATACCTCGGTAGACCAATCAACACCTTTATTCCCATCCTTGCACTTCCAGTCACTATTTTGGGAACATTTGTCGTCATGCGCATTTTAGGATTTAGCATTGATATCCTCTCTCTTCTTGCAATCAGCCTTTCCATTGGCTTTCTTGTCGACGACGCTGTTGTAGTGCTTGAAAATATCGTACGCCACGTGGAACTGGGCGCCTCGCCCATGCAAGCGGCCCTTGAAGGCTCGAAAGAAATTGGCTTTACCATCCTTTCGATGACAACTTGTCTCATCTCTGTGTTTATCCCCATGCTATTTATGGAAGGAATTGTCGGCAGACTATTTTTTGAATTTGCTGTGACCATTGTGTCTGCTGTATTAATTTCAGGAATCGTTTCCCTCTCTTTAACTTCTACGCTATGCAGTAGGCTTATTCCCCCAGCCCATGCTCTAGAAAACAAAACAAAACTAGAGCGTCTATCTGAACAATTTAACCATTTTCTTGTATCACACTATGAAAAAAGCCTTGTATGGATCCTAAAACATAGATCCATTGTCCTTATTGGAGGCCTTGGTAGCGTAGGTGCAACCCTATGGCTCTTTCACGCTCTTCCTAAAGACTTTTTTCCAGTCGATGATTTAAGTTTTATTCAGGGCTTTACCCAAGCGCAGGATGGAACATCCACCTTTCAAATGATGGCCTATCAAGAAGAGCTAGGAGCACAATTACAGCACAACCCTAACATTGAATCCTTTCTTTCAATTGGAGCCTATCCAGAAGACAATCAGGGGCTCTTTTTTATACGTTTAAAACCCTACGGACAACGCCCACCAATCGTGCAAATGGTACGAGAATTATATCAAAAGTTTTACACCTATCCTGGCGTCCAAACTTTTTTAAAACCAACACCGCTAATCAACCTGCAAGTAGGGACAACTGCCAGTATGGGTGACTATCAGTACACCCTAAGAAGCCTAAACCCAGACG
>CAMFJP010000004.1 GCA_945957075.1 uncultured Chlamydiae bacterium | reverse complement strand
CATCATAGATAGTGCATCTGTAGATAGTCCAAGTCGATGGGGCAGTCCTCCTATGCTGTAGGGGAAAATTATTCCTCCTATTTGCCCAATTGCTACTACAAGAGGAAAACCCTTCTTTGCTGGGGTAGCATTGGTTGTATCGGTAGCGAATGCCCAAAAAAGAGCGATTACTAGAGAGCCAAAGCTTTCCACAAACACATAAAACAGATACCCAATAACTTTAGTGACGGTAAGAAACAAAAACGGACGACGTGCAATCTCATCTGTTGGAGCCTGAAAACCGATCATCAAAAAGCTGAAAATAAAAATAGCAATACCATAAAAAATGGGTAAAATGACGAGCATTTTTTCTCTCGAGGTCTTCTCAAGCAACTTGGTGTAAAACATGACCAAGGGTAAAAGGGCAATCACCGATACCGTCTTTGCAAAGGGAAGTTGCAGTTTGTCTACAAGCTGAATGAAAATTGCGTCTTTTAATGGTCGCAATGTCCAATAAACGCCAATCATTAATGCAAAAATAACGCCCATTCTAACAAATTTTTCAAACTCTTCTTTTTCGAAATTTCCAAAACTGAATCGACAGATCGATTGAAAAAATCGCAATATCCCACTCGTGTTATCCATGAATCTAGCTCCTTTAGCAAAAAAAGACAGGATAACTGCTTGGTTTTTATTTGTACTGTTGATACATTCGATTTCTGTAATCGAAAAAATCGATTTGTAGAACGGGGGTATTTGTGAAAGAATCGAGAAACAATTTTGATAATACATCACAATTTCCCGAGGAACAATTATTGCAGAAGCTTGAAAGTTCATTAAAAAATTTACGCGTTGCAGATGTGGAATTATTTATTACTGCCGCTCATATGAAAAATTTAGGCAAATCCGCCTTGTTTCATCACCTTAGCCAAAGTGCAACAAGCACAGCTATTCAAAGAGTGGAATCGGCTTTCGGGGTATCGCTATGCACCCACGAAAAAAGGCAATTTAGACTCACTCGTGAGGGACAGATTCTCTTTCCGCGTCTAGAAAACTGGGTCAAACAGTTGCGAGATTTGATTATTTCAAAAGATCAGATCCCAATACGTCTTGTCACAACCCACGCGATTGCACAAATTGCGGTGCCGGCGCTTCTTTCCATTGATCATATCGACTTTAAACACATGCGTCCTGACCACGCTTATGCAGCTATTTTGCATGATGAAGCTGATATTGCTCTTGTTCTCGACAATGCTCCATGGAAGGGAGTCGTTGCAGCTGAAGTTGGAAAAGGTCATTTTCAACTTTACTCCAGTGATAAAGACGCACCTCTTAAACCAGTTTTGCTTCCTGAGGATCAAATGGAAGTATTGTCGCTACAGCAAAGTTGGCTGCAAGTGCATGGATATTCACTTCCAGTTAAATCGCGCATCCCAAGCTGGTCTCTTATTGCCAATATTTGCTCGGAATCGCAAGAAATAGGCTTTTTGCCTGATTTTCTAGCAAACAAGTTTGACCTGCATCCTGTGATGTGGCAACCTGCAACTTCTCAATATCGCGTGCTTGCGATTTATCGCAATACGGGAAAACATGTACAGGAACGATTTGATCAATTAGTGCGTGAGCTGCGAAGAGTTTTTACAATTTTTTAATAGTTTAAAAGAGCCCATTTTATGAATAGGAGTTTAGTAGGAGAGGGATTCTTTAGTGGAAAATGGTTTTCAGATTATTTATTTAAACGGGCCGTCTAGTAGTGGTAAGACCACTCTCGCAAAAGCTTTGCAACAAGCATTTGAACAGCCATTTCTTCATGTAGGTATCGATAAAATAATTAGCTGGATGCCAGAGAAGATTAATGATTGGACTGGAGGGAAGGCGCCTCTGGGATACAGCTGGAAAAAGAGTCAAGATGAAGAAGGCAATCTAATTCAAGAATTGCAAGCCGGTCCTTATGCTCAAAAAATGGGAGAAACACTTCGAGAGGTTGTGCTTGCATTAGCAAAAATGGGCCATCACATCATCATCGATGACGTTTCTTTTGGAAAAGAGCAAGTTGATGAGTGGAAAAAAGCTTTAAAACACTTTCAGGTTTTATGGGTAGGAGTTAATGCGCCACTTTCTGTTTTAGAACAGCGCGAAAAAGAAAGGGGTAATCGTCTTTTAGGATCTGCACGTGGGCAGTTTCATAAAGTCCATGTGGATGCTATTTATGACTTGGAGATTGATACGCATCACGCAAGCCTCAACGAAAACATCGCAAAAATTAAAGCCTTTACTCTATGTGCTTCAAGGCACGAAGCGAGGAATATCTGGCTTTATAAAGCCTCCGCAAGCGATAAAGAGATAATTCAAAACCTCGGCCGCTTCTACGTCTATGAAATGTCGAGGTATTGCGGGTTTTTAAGCGGATGGGAAGTTCCTGACAATGGTCTTTTTGAATGTATTGATCTTAGTTCCTATTCTGAAAAACCTGACCGCCATGCCTTTTTAATAAAGGTAGGTGGTGAACTAGCGGGATTTGTCTTGATCAGTAAAGTAGGCAGCACGCCGGATGTCGACTGGAATATTGGCGAATTTTTTGTTGTTTCAAAATTCCAAGGAAAAGGTGTAGGGCGGCATGTAGCAAAACAAGTTTTCAATCTGTTTCCAGGAATATGGGAAACATCTCAAATCCCTGAAAATAAAGCAGCATTGGATTTCTGGGAAAAGGTTGTAAACAGTTATACGAATGGACAATATGAGAAAAGCCTTAAGATGATTGCAGAACCCAAGCCTCATCCGATGGTTGTTTTAAAATTTTCGGTGCTTTGACATGTTGTATCTGGAAATAATTCGGCAAATTGCATCATTCTCCAGAGGTGTGCTTTGTGGCAGCTTTAAATCCTACGGGGTGGTGGTATTGGCATATCCCCCTTCCAAGGGGAGTCGAGGTAGCTTTGTAGGATGATGGAGGCTGCGAGGGTGTCGACGTGCTGGGTTCTTTTTTTGCGCTTCATGTGGCCAAGAAGGCGCTCTGCTTGGGCAGAGGAGAGTCTTTCGTCCCAAAGGATCACAGGGGCTTGTTGCATCTCTTGTAAGAGGAGGAGGAGCTTTTGGGTGCAGGCTCCCATGGGGCTTTCCTGGCCGTTAAGGCGCAGAGGGTGACCAAGAACAAAGCGTTCTATGGAAGGGTAGGCTTTTAGTGCCTCTAGGATGTTAGAGGCGGTGATATTGAGATTTTTACCAGCTTCTATGCATTTAAAGGGTAGGGCTAGGATTTTTCTGTCATCGGACACTGCAAGCCCTACCCGTTTTGTGCCGTAATCTATGCCAACAATTCGACTCATTTTTGCTGAGCGTAGTGGATAGCTGCCTCTATAAACGCGCTAAATAAGGGATGAGGCTCTGTTGGTTTAGATTGAAATTCTGGATGATACTGCACACCTAGCATCCAGGGGTGTCCTTTAACTTCAGCGATTTCACAAAGGTGGCTGTTTTCCAGGATGCCCGAACAAATAAGGCCTTTGGTTTCGCATGCCTCTTTGAATGCATTATTAAATTCAAAGCGGTGGCGGTGTCTTTCTGACACAAGGCGGGATCCGTAGATTTTTTCTGCAAGGGTTCCGGGTTTGATGCTGCATTTATAGGCCCCAAGGCGTAGGGTGCCGCCTATATTTTCTACTCCTTTTTGTTCGGAGAGCAGGGAGATAATGGGGTGAGGGGTATTGGGATCCATTTCTGTTGAGTTTGCATCTTCTAAACCAAGGACATGGCGTGCAAACTCTACGCAAAGCACTTGCATTCCAAGGCAGAGACCAAAATAGGGGATGTGATTTTCCCTGCAGTATTTTGCTGTTAGGATTTTTCCAATCCATCCTCTTTCGCCAAATCCACCTGGAACAAGGTAGCCATCGCAGCCGCCGATGATCTCTTCTATATTGTGCTCTGAGGTGATTTTGTCGGACTCAAAGGTGCGAATATCTAACTTGACTTGGTTGGCAATTGCGCCATGCTGCAGGGATTCGAAGACAGATTTATAGGCGTCTTGATGTTGTACGTATTTGCCAACGACACCGATTGTAATTGTTCGCTTTGGACTTTTGGCTTTTTCTAGCATTTCTTCCCACGAGGAGAGGTTTGCTTGTTTCTCTGGGATTTCTAACATGTGGCAGATCTTGCGGTCGAGGCCTTGCTTGTGAAGGTGCAAGGGGACTTCGTAGATGCTAAAAGAGACATCGACCTGTTCAATGACAGCTTCCTTGGGAACGCTGCAAAAGAGGCTGATTTTATCTTTGATCTCTTCGGAAAGCGAGTGTTCGCATCGACATAGGATCAGGTCTGGAAAGATGCCGATGCCTCTAAGAATTTGTACAGAGTGCTGTGTTGGTTTTGTTTTGACCTCACCGGCTGCTTTAAGATAGGGAACGTAGGTAAGGTGGACGTTGATACAGTCTTTGGGGCGCTCGTGTCTAAATTGTCTAATTGCCTCAAGGAACGGGTGCGACTCGATATCTCCAACTGTTCCTCCAATTTCCACGAGAACGACATCGGCAGTTTGTCCCCTGGAAAGAGCCAAAATTCTTTGTTTAATTTCATCTGTAACGTGAGGTATTACTTGTACAGTTTTTCCAAGGTAGTCGCCCTTTCTCTCTCTTTTGATTACGGTGTCGTAGATTTGGCCTGATGTGACATTAGATAGTTTGGATAGGTGAGCTTGGGTATATCTGTAGTAGTGGCCAAGGTCTAGATCGGTTTCTGCTCCATCATCTGTAACGTATACTTCTCCATGTTGAAAAGGGTTCATTGTGCCGGGATCGACGTTAAGATAAGGATCGAATTTAAGCATGGCGACTTTAAGGCCTCTGCCTTCCAGTAGCTGCGCTATGGAAGCTGATGTTAAGCCTTTACCTAAAGAGGAAACTACACCACCTGTAATAAATATATATTTTGTTTGCATGCGTTTTCTAAACCTCATTATAGCTTTTAAGAGTAGTACCTTTAAGGATTAGAAATCAACTGAGAAAGCTCTTCTTGTAGGATAGCTTGTCCTTTGGGGTCTCTTTTGCGTAGCCACCGCTCGAGTTGTTCTATTTCATATAGGAGGTTGCGTTTTGATGCATAGCTTTTTTTTAGATAGGGATTGAGAGAATAAGAGCCTATGTCAATTTCAACGGCTTGGGTTTCGATAAAGCCGAAATTCCGTTTAATGATGGGGTCTTTATCTGCAATGCCTTTATCGCTGCGGCTTTGTATGAGGGATAGGAGCGAGCGGATGCAAACTCTTGCTTTATCGTATTGATGAGACTTTAAAAGTTTTTTCAATGTTGGATAGGCAAGATCTGCCTTTTTTTGCACGATAAAGGGGGTGCTATCGAGGTCGATTGTGTGTGCGATGCCCAGGTTATCTATAATTGTGAGCTGTTTATTTAGCGTGGTTGTTGGGTTAATATGTACGTAAAGGGTCCCTGTATACTCTTTGAAGTGTTTGTCTACGATGAGGCAGCTTCCAAAAATATGCTCTTTTCTTTCCTGATGAGAGCTGGATAATGGGGGGTATAGTGTGTCCATAAAAGAGGGGAGGGGACGCATATGGTGTAATTTAAAAAACTTAATTACGTATGTGTTGTCTTGGCTTACAAAGGCGTAGCATTGGCCGCCGCTGCCCAAAAAGTAAAAGGGCTGATCGATATACGTTAGTACGCTTGGCTCTATGGGGTCTGTGTGCCACTTTGGATCTATGGTGTTCCAAGGGGTGATTTTATAGAGCTGAAAGCCCTTTGTTTGCTTATGGCAGAAGCGTTCTGTGGCATAGAGTGTAAGAATTAAAAAAATATATTTAATTATCTTCATGTAGAAAATGGTGGGCTATATCTTGGGCTGGTAATTCTGGGCTATTCATGAGAGTATAGAAAAGCTCTCTTTTCCACGCATAGGGTTTTTTCATATGGGCATTTTCGGAAAAGGAGCCAATGTCAATTTCTACAGCTTGCCCTTCTACAAAACCAAAATTTCTATGAATAATGGGGTCGTGATTGCAGATGCCAGCTTGTGATCTTTTTACGATAAGAGAAACTAAACTTTCTATGGCCTTTTGTTTGTCTTCTAAAGAGGATAGGTAGGGGTGGACAAGTTCTGCCTTTTTTTGTAGTGCAAAGGCTGTGGTATTTGGGTCTATTATATGTTGAATTCCCAACGGGTCGATGATGTAAATGGGGTCTTCAAAATGGTCTGCTGTATGCAGGTGCATGTAAAGAAGGGCTGTTTGTGGTTTCCATTTTTCGTAGGCAATGCGGCAACTTGTAAAAATGGTATGGAGTCTTTGTGCGCGCGCTTGTTGCATTTCTTGCGCAATAGACAAGGGGATCTTTTCTAGTAAGTTGGTTGGAATCCAGCCATGGTAGCTTTTAAAAAGTTTAAGGACGTAGCGCCCATCTTGGCTTACAAAAGCGTAGGATTGGACGCCGCTTCCAAGAAAATAGAAGGGTTTTTTTAGGATGCCTTTAATTTCTTCTTTTGGCGGCTCCTTGTTTTCTGTATCAATGGTGTGAGCAATTTTAGCTATGCGAAAGCCGCCTGTTTGCAGGTAGCAAAAGCGCTCTATAGAAACGATGCAAATTAGGATAGCTGCTAGCTTAAAATACGTGCGCATAGATCTCTTTATCTAAATGGGGAAGGAGCTCTGGGTAATGTGCGGACACCCATAGTTTAAGGCTTGTGAAAATGCGTTCAAATTCTTGTTGAGGATGCTCTTGGGGAGCTAAGGAAAAGGCTCCGATATCTATATGTACGGCCTTTGTTTCACAAAAGCCAAAATTTGTGCGGATCAGAGGATCGCTATCTGTGATTCCCTTATCAAAGCGCGCTTTAATCAGTTGAATAAGAGAGGAAATGCCAGATTGGGCGCTGACAAGATCGTTGTCTTCTTTCCACTTAAGGAGTTGTGGGTAGACAAGGGTCACTTTTTTTTGGATGACAAAGCTATGTGTATTTAGATCAATTGTATGGACGATGCCTAGTTTGTCTATGATTTTTATCGATTTTGGAAGGTTGCTAGTTGGTTGAAGGTGAGCGTAAAGGATGCCAGTTTCTTCGCGGAGTGTATTAATCGCTATAGAATAGCTTGTAGCTGTGCGCTGTAATTTTGCCAGTATCTTATCGGCGCGTTCTCTGCAAAAGGGGAGTTGTTGTAGCCAAAATAGGGCGCGCTGATAGCGGTTATTAAAGAGTTTTAGGACGTAGTTGCCATCAGCTGAGACAAAAGCAAAGCTTTGTAGTCCACGTCCTAAGTAGGTAAAGGGGCCCTCTGGGATAAATGCACTTTCTTCTGTTTTGTGTGCACAATCGAAAAAATTATCTTGTATTTTAGAGAGTCTAAAGCCCGAAGTGGCGCTATGGGATAGGCGAGCTGCTCCTATGGCCCCTAAAATTAAGCAAAGGAAGGTAAGGAGTGTTTTATAGCTGCGATAATTTTTCATTGAGATGCTCGTATAGGGGCGGGGACGTTTCTTTCAACCATGTAGATAGTTTATGCATAGAGGATGTTATATCTTTTTTGTATAAATAGGGCGCTGTTTTTTCCTTGTTTTCACAGAGTCTTCCAATGTCAATAATTTTGGGGGTTTCATTAAGAAATCCGCAGTTTCTATGTACCCTGGAATCTTCGTCGTAAATGCCTTTTTGGGAGCGTTGGATCATTAGGGAGATTAGGGCATCTAAGGCGTCGCATGCTTTATTTAGTTCTCCATGGGAGATTAGGTTTTGTAGGTAGGGGACAACAAGGGAGGCTTTTTTTTGTATAATAAATTCACAGTTGTCTAAAGAGATTGTATGTTTAATGCCGAGTTTGTCTACAAGACATAGCGTTTTATTTATATGTGTTGTTTTGTTTAGATGTATACAAACAAGGCCTGTTTCTTCTTTAAGGTATTTGTTTGCAAGAGCGTAACTTGTAAAATCTCGTTCTAGTTTTTTTTGTTTTTTGCGGTGTTTAAAAAATTTTATCACGTACTTATCGTCGCTAGAGGAAAACGCATAGCATTGTCCTCCAGAGGCAAGGTAGTACACAGGCTCTGAAAATACAGAAGGAAGTGCAATCTGGGTGTCAGTTGGTGCCCACCTGACATCATAGGGCATAGAGGAAAGGATATTGGAGAGCATAAAACCCTCTGTTTGCATGCGCCCCCAGGTTCCGGTCACGTAAAAAACGGCAAGGCCTACAAGGCGTATCATCCATGCGCGTTTCATTCGATATCCTCAAGCTGTGCAATTTCTTCATCAAGGGTATCGACAAGGGAGGGGGCGTGCTGTTCAAGCCATAATTTAAAGGGATGGGTAATGCGCTTGACCTCGCTTGTATAGATGAGTTTAGAGGGCATTCTAGGGTCCTTTACAAATCTACCGACATCTATTTTGACTGCATTTTCTCCGATAAAGCCACAGTTGGTTCGAATATTTGGGTCTCTGTCGTGAAAGCCTTGTTTGCATCTATCTACAATAAGATGAACTAGAGCGTGGATCGAATGTTTGGCTAGGTCATTTTCTTGGTTTTGCATATGGTATGCGATTTTATCGAGGGCAAGAACGGCTTTTTTTTGTATTAAAAAATCCATTTTATCAAGATCTATATTGTGCTGGATCCCTAATTTATCTACAATAGTTAGTTGTTTGTTTATTGAGTTTGTTTCTCCAAGATGAACAAAAACAACGCCTGTATGGTTTTGTAATTCATTAAATGAAAATACGTAGCTTTCGAAGTCTCTTTTTAATTTATCTTGCCGTGTCCATAATTTTTTCTTTCTGTAGTTATCTAGCTTCCAAGGCAGGTGGACGTAACGTAGCCAAAGTGGCATTTCAAAGACGCGTTGTTTAAAAAATTTGATGACATAATTGTTGTCCGCGCTGATAAAAATAAATGACTGTCCTCCACACCCAAGGTAGGAATAGTTTTGTTCTAGGGCGCATGCCAAGGTTTTGGTTTCATCTTGATTAAGAGGGCGTGTTTCCCAAGGGGGGTTAGGAGATCTTGATGGGCTGATGGCATTGATTGTAAATCCATCGGTTTGCTTTAAACAAAAGCAGGTAAGCGCATAAGCTGCGCACGTATATAATAGTGGAGTATACCATTTCATAAGTTTAGATTGGGGTAGTATGTATCTAACCAGAGGGAGAGGCTGGCTATTCCCTTTATTTTTACTTGTGGATTTTGGCTGTATGAGAAATTTCCAATATCTGTAAACACGGGCTGATTATCAATGAATCCACAATTTGTGAGGACATTGGCGTCGCTATGAGAAATTCCCTTATCCTTACATTCTTGAATCATAGCAATTAGGCTGTTTAGAGAAGCTTGTGCATCTTCTTGTTGTTCCATAAGTTTTGTAATGTGGGCCTGCACTGGCAAGGCATATCTTTGAAGAATAAATCCTGTAGACCTGGCATCTATTTTATGCGCAATATGTAATTTGTCAAAAAGAGTAATCGGAATGGCGTTAGATGGTGTGTTATATAGGTGGGAATAGACAAGTCCACATTCTTTTGTTAACACGTCCTCTGCGATAAAACAGCTGTCAATAAGATTGTTCAGTTTTAGGGATTTGATGTGATTTCCTTTAAAAAACTTCAGAACATATTGCTTGTCTTCTGAAAGGAACACGTAAAATTGCCCCCCTTTTCCCATATAGTGAAAGGGTTGATATAGCACTTTTGGTGGCTCTATTAAGGTGTCTGACTCCGGGAGATGGATAAAGATATGAGATAGGCGGAAGCCCTCTGTTTGTTTATGGCAAAATCTTTCAATGCCATAAACTGCAGCGCAAAACACAAATAGGATGTACCATTTTCGAAAGATGTTTATTTTATCCATTGCTCTAAAGGACGTAATAGCTTGTCCATTTCCTCTTGTTCCTTAAGGGGGGCTTTGTAGTAGCGTCCAATATCGAATTGAATAAGGCGCTCTCCCACAAAGCCAAAATTTGTTGCAAGATCTGGATCTTTATCGCAAATTCCTTCAGCGCACCGTTTGGCAATGAGATCTTTTAGGCTAGAGCGTGTTTTTTCTATAAAAGCGGGATTGTGAGACATCGCTTTCAAGGTTTGATAAAATGGGGTGGCCTTTTTTTGTAGGATAAAGGGGGTGTTTTTGGTGCTTATTGTATGCACAATCCCGAGTTTATCTTTAATGCGTAACATCCCGATATCATCTGGGTGTAAATGCAGGTATTCAAGACCTGTCTCTTCTTTAAGGTGTTTTTCAGCCAATATGCAGCTTGTAAAGTAGCGCTCTTTTCTTTCTTTTGATTTCGCAAGACGGCGCCGTCTAAAAAACTTCAGAACGTACTGGCTATCTTGGGATTCAAATGCGTAACATTGCGCTCCTCGGCCGAGATAAGAAAATTCCTGGGTTAAGGCCGTGGGAATAGGTGTTTTAGCCGATATGTCTATTGTATCCTCTGTTCTAAAAATGCCGCGAATAGTAAAGCCATCTGTTGCCAGATGACACAGTCTTTCTGTGCATAAGAAAAAAAACAAAACAAGTGCTGCTTTTTTGATCACAAAAGCCCCAGCTCCTGAAGCTGCTCTTTTAGGACTTTGTTGTCTGCTTTGTCAAAGGCGCCAGATCCCGCAAGCCATCGAATGTAATCTGGGGGCACCTCAGATAGAAGTTTGCCTTGATGTTTCCCAAAGGGCATGCGCATGACCTTTTGTTTTTGTTGTAAAAGGGTGCAGACGGTTTCAAAGGGGAGGTCATCGATCATATAGGAAAATACTTTGTGCAGGACAATCACGTCATCAAGGGCCCTATGTGCTTGATTGGGTGGAATGCCGTATACTTCTCTTAGGTGTTGAAGGGAGTGTTTTGGTAAATCGTATCTGTATTTGCGACTCCACTTTAGGGTGTCGATATATTTCCAAGCGGGCAGAGTAAGTCCAGCGCGGGCAGCCTCATTTTCGATAAATAGTTTATCGAAGGCATCGTTGTTGTGTGCAATTAAGATAGCCTCATCCCCACAAAAATCGATAAATCGTGCTCCTATTTCCCGAAAGGTTGGGCAATCTGCAACCATTGCATCGGAAATATGATGTACGGCCGATGCTTCTGGCGGAATGGGCATCTCTGGATTTACAAGTTCCACAAACGTTCTTTCTTCTTGGGGATCGTAGGCTGCAATCTCTACGATGCGATCTTTATCGGAGCGTACGCCTGTGGTTTCTGTATCATAAAAAATGTAACGCATAGGTCATATGATTGCATAAAACTTAATAAAAATATATCCTGGACCATTCAAATTTTAGGTTGCATATGATGCGTTACTGTTTTTTGCTTTTTATATCTGTGTTTCTTCAGGCAAGCCCAAATGTCTATTTTGACGATCGTGCAGCAGGAGAGCTTCTAAAAAGGATTGAAGCAGAAGATAAAAAAGTGCACATGGCTATCTATTCTTTTACACATCCGCAGATCATAAAGGCTCTTATTGCTGCAAAAAAAAGGGGCGTTGATGTGCAGGTGCTTATTGATGCCTCTTCTGTAAAGTCAAAATCTCCGGCGCCGCGCTTGGATAAACAGGGAATTCATCTCTATCTATGGGAGGGATCGCGGATGCACGGCAGCTTTTGTGTTTTTGACCAGGGGGTATGGGTGGGTTCTTTAGACGGTAGTCGCAAGTACCGTCCAGAGGATTGTGAATATGCGCTTTTACTAGAGGATCCGAAAACAGTATCCCTTTTTGAGAAGAGGTTTTTAGAGCTTAGGCTTGTAGCTCTGCCCTATAAAGATCGCAAAGAAAGGATGCAGAAACAGGCTCCTCAAACCATAGATGCAGTTGCCTTGCAGCTTGATGAAAAAACATTTCACGTCCAAAAATAGGAAAACATCCGCGCTTTTTAGCTTCTATAAGAAGGGGAGGAAATTCAGGGTGGGTGTGAATGTCCATCACGTAGGTTTTCGGGATGAGACAATCTAAACTGATGGGATCTAGAGAGCTTGTGGCATTGATAAGCACATCGTAAGCATCGATATTTTGGGATGCGTTGCATCCAATTTCTTGTGCAATAGCGTGTGCTTTGTCGAAGTTTCTTCCATACACAGTTGTGATTGCTTTTCTTGCGACACTTTCCTTGGCTATGGCCTTTGCGGCACCCCCTGTTCCTAAAATGGTAATGCGTGCGTTTGCAATCTGTATGTGCGCCTCTATAGCATCCATGCATCCTGTTCCATCGGTGTTGTGTCCAATAAAACAATCTTTAAGTGTGTTTACAACCTTACCAGGAAGAACTTTTTCCTTTAGGGGGGCTGTTACGCTAAGACCTTTAAAATTGCATGTGGCTGCGAGGTCTAGAAAATCTTGAACTTCTGTTTCTTGAACGCGCATTTTGACGTATACCGCATTGAAATTAAGTTTTTTCATAGCTGCATTGTGCACAATATGTCCTATGCTGTGCGTTACAGGATCGCCAATAAGCCCAAACAGCTTTGTGCTTGGGTTTAAACGTTTGTAATTGTATGTGTTTAGTAGCGTGTGGACAGGGAGTTGTCCTGGAGCTATCTGGTTTTCTTCATAGGTATAGTTAAACAAAGAGCCAAATACAGGGGAGAGGATCCTTGTGATCGTCCCTTCTTCTCCCATGCATAGACCAGCAACACGGGGATGTGTTTTTGTAAATAAGAGCATCCGCAGTGCATCTAAAGAGGATGTGGCATAAGTTGCAATTTTATATCCATAGGCATAAGGCGAATGCATTGTTTTAAGAATGTTTTCTAGGTCTTGTGGTGTGTTTTCAAAATTATGGTAGGAGAGAATGAGTTTTGTTTCGGGAAATTTATTAGCAATTCTTTTCACGAAACGGGGGTCTGTGTCATACTCGATATCTGCAAACTCGGGACGCAGGTGAAGAAGGTCTTCGAAAAGGGCAAGACGCTCTTCTTCTGCGCCTTTGAAAAAGCCCCCTTGCGCGCTTTTTCTTAGAGTGAATAGGACAGGTTGGTTGGTTGTTTGCAAAAAAGAGGCTAGCACATCTTTGTCTATATTACTAATGCAGTCTAGACGTATCTCAATGCCATCTGTTTTGTGCATTGGGGGGGTAAGGGATGTTAAACTAAGCAGTAACACAAAAAAAGGTTAATGTTGTGTTGATCACGTTTAAAAACTCAGTGGATACAAGGGATATTAAAGCTGTAGAGACTCTTTTAAGCAGTTGGGGTGTATATCCCTATACGTTTTCTTTAAAGGACAAAACTATCATAGGGTGTAGCGCAAATTTAATAGAAGAAAGAATTGCGATGTTGCAGTCCCTATGCGGGGTTGAGAATATCACTCCCTTTTCTGTCCCCTATAAAATGGCAAGCCTGGAATTTAAAAAAGAAAAGACTGTAATCGAAAAAGAGGGCGTGTGTATTGGGGGGAATGCCATCGTTTTAATGGCAGGACCCTGCGCTATTGAAAGCGTAGAGCAACTCTCTTGTATTGCAAGTGAGGTTCATAAATCGGGTGCAAAAGTACTACGTGGGTGCGCTTTTAAGGGAAGATCCTCTCCGTACACATTTCAAGGCCTTGGGACTGCAGCATTAAAAATACATAAAGAGCTACAAAAACAACATGGGATGCTTATAGAGACAGAGGTCATGGATGTGCGGGATGTAGCTCTTGTTGCAGATTATGTAGATATCGTGCGTATTGGAGCGCGCAGTATGCAAAATTTCCCCTTGCTTAAAGAGGTGGGTATGTGTTGTAAGCCAGTTATTTTAAAGAGGGGACCATCGGCTACAGTAGAGGAGTGGCTGATGAGCGCTGAATACATTATGACCTCCGGAAATCCCGAGGTGATTTTGTGTGAACGGGGAATTCGTACATTTGAAACAGCAACGCGCTATACGCTAGATTTAAGTGGGGTAGCCCTTGTAAAAGAGCTTTCGCATCTTCCAGTCATTGTAGATCCAAGTCATGCAGCCGGGCGCACCGATCTTATTGCCCCGCTTTCTAAAGCTGCAATCGCTTTGGGTGCAGATGGACTTTTAATTGAGGTGCACCATGCCCCCAAACAGGCTCGGTGCGATGGTATGCAGGCTTTAGTGCCAGATGCTTTTGCCACTCTTGTAGAAGAATTGCGGCCTATTGCAAAGAGCATTGGAAGAAGCCTGTGAAGTGTTTTCTTATCACAGATCGCTCGGTAGAGTCTCTATATGGAAAAGCGATGCTACATCTTTTACAAGAAGAGGGCGTAGACATCAAGATGTACGCAATACCAGATGGGGAAATGTATAAAACACGGAGGATGAAAGAGGAGATTGAAGATGTTTTGCTATCGCATGGCATGGGAAAAGATTCTCTTATTTTAGCGCTAGGCGGTGGGGTCGTTTTGGATCTTGCAGGATTTGTTGCAGCAACCTATTGCCGCGGCATACCCTATATTTCGATTCCGACAACTCTTATGGCTATGATCGATGCGGGCATAGGGGGGAAAACGGGGGTTAACGTTGCACAGGCTAAAAATTATATAGGGGCTTTTCATTTGCCTTTATCTACATTTATATATCCTCCCTTTTTAGAGAGTCTTGCTGAAAAAGAGTGGCGCAATGGATACGCAGAGATGATAAAATATGGGATTATTGCGTCAAAGCAGCTATTTGAGCAGCTAGAGAGGGGACAGTTTTGTGAAGATATGCTGTATGAAAGCATTAGAATCAAAACATGGGTTGTAGAGCAAGATCCTTATGATAGAGGCCTAAGGCGCATTTTGAATTTTGGGCATACGATAGGACATGCCGTAGAGGCTCTTTCTGAGTACACAATCTGTCATGGAGAGGCTGTAGCTTTGGGTATTGCAATCGAAAGTTATATTAGCATGCATATTGGAGGAATGCCGCAGGGCGATTATGAACGTATCATCGATCTACTTTCTTACTATGGTTTCTCTTTGGAATTAAAAATACCATGTGAGCGTCTTATAGAGGCTCTTTCTTTTGATAAAAAAAACGTAGGGGCTTCTCCTCGGTGTGTCATTATACCCTCTATTGGCTCTACCGATGCTTGCGACGGCTTGTTTTGTCGCAGCGTCCCAAGAAATGTGATTGAAGAGGCATATCACCATGTTCATGCGTATTCTTCCAAGTAAACTTCAGGGCACTTTAAAAATTCCCCCTTCAAAATCCCATTCTATTCGCGCGGTGATCTTTGCCTTAATGGCATCGGGTACAAGTTACATTGAAAACGCTTTGATCTCTCCGGACGTCGAGGCTGCTATACGCGCCGTAGAGCTTTTTGGGGCTGTTGTAAAAAAAAACAAGGGTGTTTTAGAAATTACAGGAGTTGGTGGGAATCTAAGAGCTGCAGGCGACGTTATTAACGCCGGTAATTCAGGTCTTATTCTCCGTTTTATTGCAGCCATTGGCGCTCTTCAAAGGAGTTACACAATTATTACAGGCGATGATTCTATTCGTCATCGAAGACCTATGGCGCCATTATTGTCGGGTCTCCAGCAGCTCGGGGCCTTTGCCGTTTCTTCCACTTTAGATGGCTATGCTCCTATCGTTGTGCGCGGACCCATGGAGGGAAATAAAGCGCGCATTACAGGAGAGGACTCGCAGCCTGTATCTGCTCTTTTGATCGCAAGCTCTTTCCGTAACGGGTCAACAACGCTTATCGTAGATAATCCAGGAGAGACCCCATGGATTGATATGACCTTGTATTGGCTAAGGCGCTTTGGGGCCGATATCACGCATAAAGATTATAGCCATTATAAAATATCTGGCGGGCTTTCCTACTCTGGTTTTTCAACTGTAATTCCGGGGGATCTTAGTTCGCTGTCTTATCCTGTTGCCGCAGCACTTATAACAGGGTCCGTATTGACTATTTCTAGCGTTGATATGAGTGATATACAAGGAGATAAACGTTTTATAGACATTTTGATTTCCATGGGAGCTTCTATAGAAATTGAGGGTACAACTCTTATCCTCAAAAAAGGATCTTTTCAAGGCGGCGTTATCGATGTAAACGGATGCATAGATATGGTGACAATTATTGCAGTCGTTGCGTGTTTTGCCAAACAAGAGACGGTAATTACAGGTGCTGGTATAGCAAGGCACAAAGAATCAGATCGCCTTTTTGCAATCACGCAAGAGCTTAGAAAAATGGGGGCGCATATTGTGGAAACCCAAGATGGCCTTGTCATTCAACCCTCTATATTAAAAGGAGCTGTTTTGGATGCGCACAGCGATCATAGAATCGCACTTGCTTTAAGTGTTGCGGCTCTCGGCGCTCAAGGGGAATCTATCATCCATGGAACCTCATGTATTGCAAAAACATACCCCTATTTCCAAGAGGCATTTTCTAGTATAGGCGGGCAGATACTGTGATTACACTATTTGGCTTTCGAGGGTGCGGAAAAAGTTATTTGGGAAATCTAGTAGCGCAAAAATTGCAATGGGATTTTGTAGATACAGACTGTTTAATCGAAGATCTTTATGCTACAAGATATCAAAGGGTATTATCCTATAGAGAGATTTTTCAAATGGACAGGGCACTTTTTCGGTGTTTAGAAAAAGAGGTGCTTCCCCCGCTCCAAGGAAAAACAATGACAATTCTAGCAGTTGGTGGGGGATGCGTCCTTGATCCAGATAATTGCAAACAGTTATTAAGTATGGGTTCTTTGATTTATTTGCGTATTTCCAAAGACGCGTTAGAGAAAAGAATGGAAAAAGACCCTCCTCCCTATTCTTTTGCAGAGTGCTATGAGGAAAGAAAGGGCATTTATGAAAGCATCCCTGCACATGTTGTAGATGTGAATGCACATGCCGTAGGCGCTATTTTGGAGATTATTTGTGGCAAGTAATACATTTGGAAATGTATTTAAAATCATGACCTGGGGGGAGTCGCATGGAAGGGCTCTTGGAGTTGTAATTGATGGGTGTCCAGCTGGATTGGAATTAAAAGAGGAGGATATACAGCAAGAGCTTGATCAAAGAAAGCCCGGAGATTCTCCTTTGACCTCAGCTAGAAAAGAACCTGATAGGGTGCAGATTTTTTCGGGTCTATTTGAAGGTAAAACAACAGGCGCTCCTATTTCTCTAATCATTTTCAATGAAGATGTTGATTCCAGTCATTACGATAGCGTCCAGCATTTATATAAGCCAGGCCATGCTCTATTTACCTACCATCAAAAATATGGAATTTTTGATCATAGGGGAGGGGGTAGGTCCTCTGGAAGAGAGACCGTGTGCCGTGTAGCTGCTGGAGCTATTGCTAAAAAAATCTTGTCCTTACAGGGGATCATCCCTACAGCTCGTCTTAGAGATAACAAGCTCATGGATAAAATAGAAGAGGCAAAGCAGGAAGGGGATTCTATTGGAGCCGTTGTAGAAGTAGAGGTCCCATGTCTGCCATCTGGTCTTGGGGACCCTGTTTATGAAAAATTAGAGGCAAATTTGGCCCTAGCGATGCTCTCTATTCCAGCTGTTAAGGGGTTTGAAATCGGCTCTGGGTTTCAAAGTGCTGCGATGAAGGGGTCTTTGCATAATGACGAGTTTGCTTTAGACGCACATGGCAATGTGATCACAAAAACAAACCATGCAGGAGGAACACTTGGAGGTATTAGCACTGGCATGCCCCTTTTATTTAGAGTCGCTTTTAAACCAACATCTAGTATCAAAAAACCCCAAAAAACCCTCTCTCTTGATCACAAACCATCCACATTCCATTTACCTGAGGTCTCAAGACACGACCCCTGTATTGCTGTGCGCGCCCTTCCCGTCGTGGAGGCGATGACAGCCCTTGTTCTCACCGACGCACTCCTCATGGCCCGCCTATCTCGCCTATAAAAATATTATATATTAGGCTAATATAACATTTCATATCTGAGGTGAGCTATGAAATGGACCCGCCTTTTTTTTCTCCTTTTCCTGCTTCCTATCCTGCTTTACGCCTCCTATGATGCAAAAGACTATAAAAAAGATTCAGAAAAAACTGCGGCTGAATGGAAACGGCATGAAGAGCTGATTCAACAATTTAATGCTCTTAATGAAAAAGAATATAACCTCCATCTCTTACATGAATCGATTGCTTGCTGTGAAAGGGCAATTGTTCACTGCGATCACATTCTAAAGAAAATTGAAGAAAAATCTAAAAAGGAAAGAAAGGATTGGGAGCAAGCAAAAAACCAAGCAAAGCAAAATAAAGCAACGGCACATATAGAAATCGATAATCTACATGCATTGATCCATAGTACAGTTAAAAATAGTACTTTTGCAAAAGCTATTTCTTTGTATCAAGAGAGCGACAAAAAGGCGCACCTTGCCTTTGCTAAAAACCAAAATTGCACGCGTCGTTTACATAACATTGAAGAGGTTGTTTCTACTCTTAATGCTGTATGCACATTATATGAAGAGGCTCTGGCTCTTGCATATGAAGCTCTTAACCTGATCGCTTCTTATCCTGACGACGAAAGTAAGCTTATTCTACAAACTGCGATCGAAAGTTATCAAGCATCAGCTACCAAATACAGACAAGAGGCGGCTGATTGGCCTCTTTTCGCGGCAACGCAAAAAAATATGCTAAAAGAGCAAGTCTTAATTTTTAAAGCAGAAGGGGCGCTTTTTATAGAAAAGGGGCTAAGACGTAGTTCTTATGAATCACATAAACAAGCTATTCGTGTACTAGAGCAACTTATAGAAAATAGTGATGAAGAGGAGGCTGAAGTCTTTAAAAAAGAATTGTCTCAGTTACAAGCTGTTATCTTGGGCTTTGAACAAGATATGGCCTCTAGTCGTTTAACGGATGTAGTCCCTCCTCTTTCAAATGAAGAATTTGCGGCTAGGGAAAAGGAAAGAAGGGAGCTGTTTTTTAAAGGTGGATTGACTATAACCCCGGAATGTTTTCTTCAAAGCGCCATATCTTGCTCCTCTGCTTTTGCTTTAGATGGGAATATCGCTAAAAAAGGTGATCTTTTTTCTTTATATGCAGAGCAATTTTACCGTTTTTTATTTCATAGCGATGCTCCAATTTCAGAACTTGTGGTTTCAGTCCATAGAGAAAATGAGAAGGTGTACGAAGAAACTATTACGTTACCCATGAAGAATACGCCACCTTGGGAGCGTTATCTTCTTATCGATGGAATGACTTTTATTCCCGAGACAAAGCTAAAAAGTGATTTTGGACTTGATTTGCGTCTGAGTTTTCCCTGTGACTTTCGATATCGTTTTGCAATGATTATTGCGCAAAAATGTAGTAGGCCCGATTACAAGTTTTCTTTTTCTTTAAAAGACAAGACCTCTCTTTACAAATGTAGTTTTTTACAGCCTCCGCCATGGCAACTGGGGGCTCTTCGTAAACCAGCTCTTGATCTTGCGACCAGGTCTCCTGATAACAAAGCCTTTTCTTTTTCATTGCCTATCAATAACGAACTTGGAAGGCAACTGGAGGGTTCTTTTCCTCTTTTAGATCAGTTTGTTGATACATTGAAACAAGATCCTCTAGCTCTTGCTACCTATGTCTATAATGAAATAGAGTTGGACTACCGATTTTCTTTGCAAAAAGATGGTATTTTTTATGCTCCGGGTATTCGAAAAAATGCCTGTATGACGTTTTTAGAAAAAAGGGGATCGCCTTGGGAGCAGTGTATGCTTCTTGTCTATCTTTTACGAAAAGCTGGATACCAATCGCTATACGTTACGGGAACTACAAGCTATTTACCACAATCTTTCTTGGAAAAAATGCTTCTAATGAAATTGCCATCTGGGCAAACAGAGGGGGCGCTCGATTACCCTTGGGTCATCTTTTTTGATGGAGCGGAGTGGATTTCTCTTTTCCCCTGGATGAAAGAGATGTATGTGCACGAAGGGTATGATCTATATAATCTGATGCCAGAGGAATACGCAAGTGCAGAGCGGTGGATCTTACGTTATTTAAAGGAAGATGAAAAGATTTTAAAACATATTGACTTAGATGACAAAGACGATACTTTAGGTGTCCTTTTTGTACGCTTTGTCGAAGAAGAATTAAGAAAGCAGGGCCTTTCTTTATCCGATGTGGGCAGCCATCAGACACATATTAAAAAACAGTTTGCGTCTTGGTCTGACTTTACGCGTCCACGGGTGAAAAAAGAGGTGCTAAACGTCATAAATATTTTGGATACAGAACTGCCCCTGTTTGCAAAGGCCCACATTGACATTTCTTCACACGAAAATCCCCAAAAGAAAATTTCCCATACTTTCCCTCTTGTAGAGCTTAACTGCAATGCCATTTCTCTGCGCTTTACCCAAGATCGGCAGTGCCTTCATGCGCATTTTATAGGAAAACAAGCTGAGACCTTGCTCGATTTAGATGCATCGGATCGATCTATTGACATAACAATTTATCCTGAAAACGGTATAGAAACAGATAGCCCGCATTCACATAGAACTATATCTATGGACAAAGGAACAGATGCTGCTTTGTGCTTTCATTTAGGAGGATCGAGTCCCAAAGTCACTTCTCAATTTTACGAGCAGTTTTCTTTTGAAAAAGAAGAGACAAAGCGGCTATATGCGCTTCTTGCTTTTATAGGAGCTGCCTATTTTGAAAAATGTGGCAAGACAGAGAAGATTCTAGCACAGCTGCATAAAACGCCATCTGTTGTAGATTGTGCTTTTGGTTTGGCAAAGCTGTCTTCAGTGCAAGGGGCTGAAGAATTAAAGGCGCCTCAAGTGGATATGATCTGGTTTATTTCCCAACTACCCCAAGAGGTGTATACATCCTTTCAATCTCTTTATTCTCTGATCACAGTCGACTCATCTGCCAATGAACATCAAATTTTGCTCGATGTTCTTGGGGTTAAAGAGGCTGTTTCAACCGTTAAACTCCTGCAACTCGCTCACCGTGAAAAAAGAGGACTCTCTGAACCGGGTTTTTTATGTTTAACAGCTTCTAATAGTTTAAAGGATTTTGATCTTCGCTATGCACAAGCTAGTTGTTATAGACAATGGGACTTTACTAAAAAAACCTTAAATCAAGGCAATCCATTTGATTCCTATGCATATGCATATATGACACCCGGTCTTACTTGCAGTGAAAATCGGTCTTTTAAAGAGATGGGTACCCTTATTTTTCATCCTCTTATCCAGGGTGGCTTGATCTCTAGCAATCAGTTGCTACTCAATGGTGGGCTTGGGGCTCCTTTACCCTATGACTATTTTTCCCCTGCAGTAATTTCTAAATGGCAACTTGTCCCAAGTTATAATAGTTATACTTTATATGTGCCTCCAGTTCTATCCTTAGAGACAAAGGGGTCCAGGCCAGGGACATCTCAATGGTGTTCTGATGTTAGATTGGAGCATAAATCTTTCCTAAGTAGCGTTGCCGATCCAGTCGATGTTGTGACAGGTGCCTTTTATATAGATGAGGTTGATTTAACTTTACCAGGACCCTTTCCTTTTGAAATACGACGCAATTACAATAGTCAAAATCCTCTTATTGGGGATCTTGGAGTGGGCTGGAAACTCAGTCTTAACCCTTATCTTATCGAGCAAGATGACAAGTTATACGCTGCTGAAGCCGATGGTACCATTATTGCGTACCGCTATAATTCTGATCACTCCAGATGGGAGGTCTTTCCTCAAGATAATCCAGACTTATATAGTCTTACCTCATCTAACCCTTTTCATGCCTATATTCAAGATGATACCCTTTATGGTGCAGATGGCTCTAAAAGAATATTCAAAGAGGGGCTTTTGAGAACATGGATAAACTCAAGAGGTAACACCCTTTCGTTTTTCTACCTAGAGGATAAGCTCACTAGGATTGAAAGTGTCAACGGGGATTTTTGCGGCCTGCTTTACAACCATGAAGGCAGGATTACAGAGATCTATTCTAGAGATGGCAGGAGAATTTCTTACAGTTATAGCGCGCAGGGGGATCTCACTAAAGTCACACTCCCAAACACAGCAAGTATTTATTACGAATACGATCGCGACCATCATCTCATTCGCGAAACCAAGCCTTATGGAAGGGTGTTAGAAAATATTTACGAAGGGGATAGGGTTAAAGAGCAGCGCGCGCCAATGGGCCTTATGCAATCCATGGTAATAACAGCTACCTTCAATTATCAAAACGGCCTCACAACTGTGATAGATGCACAAAAAGGCAAAACCACCTATAAAATCTTCCAAAAACAAATCTATAAAATCATAGATCCTTTAGGGTATGAAACCCTACAAACGTGGTTTGTCGATGAAAGATCTTGCTTTGATCCTATTAAGGAGGAGATTGTTGCGTGGGAAGGGCCAGGTGGCGCTGCCAGATGCCTACAGTCATCAACCGATAAGCGCGGCCTTACAACCTATTATCTTTATGATCATCGAAAAAATCCGATAGAGATTGGAATCAAAGGACAAGATTTAACAGGCGATGGAAACGTACATATTGCCAAACATTTTCTCTACAATGAAGATAATCTATGTATCCAAGAAACGGTTTTAGATAGAAAAACAACTATAACATATGACATAAAGTTTTCGTATCTTCCTAAGAGAATAGAAACCTATAGCGATAACACCTGCATTTCCTACGTCGATCTAGAATACAATGCCTTGGGCTTTATTGAAAAAGAGGATAATTCAGGCTCAATCACATTATGGAAGTATGATGCTCGTGGCCTTCCTTGCACAAAAATCCAGTTGACCGGAACAGACGATCCGGATGTGATCACAACGTATGCATATAATTATCAGGGTCAATGTATTAAAATTACATCCGATACGTATATTCAAGAAAATGACTATGACATCATGGGCAATCAGACGGAATCAAAAACATTTTCGCTTTCAGGCGCCCTCCTTTCTGCACAGTATGCGGGGTATGATCTCAATAACCAAACAATCTGGAAGCAAACAGCCAATCCCGAAAATACCCTTTACCTAGATTACCATGCCTCTGGACGCATTAAAGCATTAAGACAAACCTTAAGCCTTGGCGTGGCGTATACTCTTTATGAATATGACTCTAGAGGCTATCTCATTGAAGAGGTGAATCCTTTAGGGTATACAACCTACCGGGATTACGATGCCTTAGGTAGAACGATATCCAAAACAATAGATGGGCATACAGCCTGTTTTACTTATGAGCCCGGGGGGCTTCTTGAAACAAGCATCTCGCCTTCAGGAGCGAAAACAACCTATTTCTATACTACAAATGGCCTTATCAAAGAAAAAATCTATCCCGATGGTACCAAAAGCTCACTTGTTTACGATGGGTTTGGTCGTCCTATCCGGGAAACAAAAAACAATATCACTTGGGATATCGCCTATGATGATTCTCATCACCGTGTAATCCGCACACATATAGATACAAAAACAACAGAAATTCAAGAATTTGATGGCAGAAGCAATTGCATTCGCTTTACCGATGCCGCTGGATATACATCAGAAAAAACATACGATGGACTTGGTCGTATCAAAATCCAAACGTCTCCAAGTGGTGCACACACAATATGGAACTACCAAGGTGATAGAGTCGTCTGCATACTTCCAAATGGAGAAAAAAAATCCAAGCGATATGAAGCAAACCCTGTCTCTTATACACATCTCCGAGCCCACGAGACGTAGAGGAATCGCG
>CAMFJP010000003.1 GCA_945957075.1 uncultured Chlamydiae bacterium | reverse complement strand
GTCTAAAATGTCGCCCCAAGCAAACACATTAATACTGTTGTCCTCGTGAGGAATCACCTCAGAAGAGGGGAGATATAAAATCAAAGATAATAAGGCAATCCATCCTCCAATAATCAGACTGCGTACAAGGTATTTCATCATATCAAAAGATCCTTGTCCGCGTTTTTAAAGAAAAAAAGGTCAGTACAAGGAGGCTGCTTAGAAAAAGTAGTACAGCAGAAAGAGCGTTGACAACAGGAGACACCCCAGAGCGGAGCATGGATAAAATGTATAGAGACAGGGTTTGCGCAGAACTTCCAGCGCAGAAATAGGATAGGATAAAGTCGTCGAAGGAGACAATAAACACTAAAAGAGCAGCAGCAATAAGCGTTGGGCGCAGCATCGGCAATGTTACTTTAAAAAACGTTTGCATGGGTGTTGCTCCAAGTACTAAAGAGGCCTCTTTAAGCCTTGGATCTAATTCTAAAAATCTCGCGTAAACAATAGGGACAACAAATCCAAGCCCTAACACTGTATGCGAAAGAATAAGGGTAATAAGTCCTGTAGGCAAAGATATAAGGCTAAAAAAACTTAATAAACTTACAGCAAGAACAGTTTCCGGAATGACAAGATTTCCGTAAAATAGTGTGAAGGACTTTCCGATTCGTCCTCCCTGTGCTGCATAAAAAATTAAACATAGCCCCAAAATAAGACTAACGCCTGTAGATGCAACCGCTACAATTAGGGAATTGCAAAAGGCATCCCAAAGATATACAGAATAAAATAGCTCTCGGTACCATTGAAGGGTAAATCCTTTCCAAGGAGCTGGAAAAGCCTCTGTATTAAATGAAAAAACTAAAAGAACGACAATGGGAATGTACAGAAATAGGTAGGTTGCAGCAACGATGATGAGACTGGCTAGACCACCCCGTTTTTTACCCATAGCGCTTTCTCGGTTTAAGCAGTCGATTGATTAAAAGGTACAAGATCGCGGCGCTAAAAAGCAAAAATAGAGAGCTAATCACCGTAAAGGCAGCTCCAAGCGAGCCTGTTTCTTCTCCAAGGATATAATGAGAAACCACACTGCCTACAAACATCCGCTTATCGCCCCCCATTAGCTCTGGAATAGCAAATTCGCCAAAAGAGGGGATGTATACAAGGAAAAAGCCATTTCTTACACCTCGCAAGGTCAAAGGTAGAATGATGCGACGAAATGTTTGCAGCCAGCCTCCTCCCAGATCTAAAGAGGCCTCAATAAGGCGCACATCAAATTTTTCTAAAGAGGAATAAATCGGCAAAACCATAAAGGGTAGGTAGCAGTATACCATCATGATCATGGTTGCAAAAAGGGAATTTAAAAGGTGCAAAGGTTCTTGAATGAGATTGAGAGTTCGTAAAAGATTATTTAAAAACCCCTCCCTTTCTAAAACAAAAAACCAGGCGTAGACATGGAGTAAAAAATTAGTCCAAAAGGGAACGATGAGAAGGAATAGAAGGAGATTTTTGAATTTTTTACTAGAAAAAGCAAGAAAATAGGCAACTGGATAGGCGATGCAAAGGCAGATTAGGGCATTACCAAAGGCAAGTGCCAGGGAAGATCCAATGACTTCGATATAGGGGGCGCGTAAAAAAAGGACGAGTTTATCTGCTGTCAGTCCAAGTACCTGCCCATCTTCAGAAATTAGAGCGATACTTGAAAAAATAATTAAAAATAAGGGGAGATAGAAAAAACAGACTTGCCATATTAAAGAGGGAACACCGATGGAAAAAGCAAAATGCGAGCGGCAGTAGTCTTTCATCTTTCTAAAATCACCACATTTTCTTTTTGCCAATATAGATGCACTTCATTGTCATAATCGATCACTTCTTGAGGGAAGTGCTCTTCATTTTGCTCAAACACCTGTAGACGCATCTGATTGCCAAGAACAATGTTGTACTGCGTAGAGCGCCCATGATAGACGATAGAGTGAACGGTTCCCTTTAGGTGATTTGAAAAATTGGGGACTGTCTTTTTTGTAATTAAAATCTTTTCCGGGCGAATACTCATGAGAACTTCATGTTTTTCCTTCATCCAGCTTTTTCTTTGGGAAGCATCGACTTTAAACGAGCCAAGGCCTGGAATTTCAATTTCAGGCTCTGGAAGATCAAGGCGTAATGTGCCGCTAAAAATATTAGTTGTACCTACAAATTTTGCAACAAATGCGGAAACCGGGAATTCATAAATTTCTTTTGGTGTTCCGATTTGTTCGATTTGTCCTTGATGATTCATAATCGCCATTTGATCGGCTACAGTCAATGCTTCAAATTGATCGTGGGTGACGTAGACAAATGTAGTTTTTAATTTATCCTGTAGCTCAATGAGTTCAAGGAGCATGCGTTCTCTGAGTTTAAAGTCTAAGGCGGCAAGTGGTTCATCCAAAAGAAGTACATCAGGCTCATTAACAATGGCTCTGGCAAGAGCTACCCGTTGCTGTTGACCTCCGGAGAGCTGACTTGTGAGCTTATAAACATGCTCTTGCAGGTGAAAGGATTCAAGAATTTTTAGCACTTTCTGTTCAATGATAGCCTTTGGTAGCCCTCGGAGTTTTAGGCTATAGGCTACGTTATCAAATACATCTAGGTGGGGGAAAAGAGCATAGTTTTGAAAAACGATATTGATAGGTCTTTGGTTAATCGGCAAGTGGGTGATGTTGTCATCACCCAGGTAAATTTGTCCAGATTCTGCCTTTTCGAGTCCTGCGATAAGACGGAGCAAGGTTGTCTTCCCACATCCACTCGGCCCTAGCAAAGCAAAAAACTTACCAGCTGGGATATGCAGGTTAATCCCATTGATTACAAGGCCGCCGCCCATGGATTTTGTTAGTTTGTGTAGTCGTATACTTCTCATAGACTCAAAAGTCTACTACCCCCCAGATTTTATGAGAATAAGTTCTTGGTGAAAAATGCACTTTCGGCGATGATTTTTTTTGTTTAAAAGGTCTAATATATGAAAAAACACTCTCTTGTCATTATAGGTTCGGGTCCAGCTGGCTATACTGCAGCCATCTATGCCGCTAGAGCAAATTTAAAACCTCTGCTTTATGAAGGCTTTTTATCAGGTGTGCCGGGAGGGCAGCTGATGACAACAACAGATGTAGAAAATTATCCCGGTTTTCCCGAAGGGATTCAAGGTCCCCTTCTTATGCAAGCGTTTCGCCAACAGGCCGAGCGTTTTAAAACAGAATTTTTAACTGAAGATGTGCAAAGCGTTGATCTGTCTTCTAGGCCCTTTGTGATTACATCAAGTAGTGGATCTGTTTTTGCAGATGCTCTGATTATCGCGACAGGTGCCAATGCAAAAAGATTGGATGTGCCAGGGGCACGTGATGGGGAACTGTGGCAAAAAGGGGTGTCTGCCTGTGCGATTTGTGATGGAGCAGCCCCTTTGTTTCGAGGAAAAGAACTTTATGTCTTTGGAGGCGGAGATACGGCTGTGGAAGAGGCTGTTTTTCTAACTAAATTTGCTAGCAAAGTCTTTCTTGTGCACAGAAGGGATGCGTTAAGGGCCTCTAAAATCATGTCTGATAGGGCGCTTCACCACCCAAAAATTGAAATCATATGGAATCACGTCCTTTCCCGAGTAAACGGCAGCTCTCAAGTTGAATCTGTTGTTTTGGAACATGCTCAGACAAAACAGCTGAGTGAAAGACCAGCTGCTGGCGTATTTTTTGCCATAGGTCATGAACCCAACACCGCTTTTTTAGGTGCGCAGTTAAAAAAACATGAATCTGGTTATTTATACGTTGAGCCGGGCAGCACCCGCACCTCTATCGAAGGCGTGTTTGCAGCAGGGGATGTGCAAGATCATGTGTATAGACAAGCTGTGTCAGCTGCAGGCTCTGGCTGCATGGCAGCTCTTGATGCAGAAAGATGGCTTTCTCTATCAGGTCTTATTTGATGAAGCGTTTTTTTATTTTACTTTGTTTGTCTGCGAAGCTTGCAGCATTTCAAGTAGCTCCTTGGTTTGGTGATGTTTGGGAGTTTTACCTAAATGCAGAATATATTCTCAGTACCTATTCCCATGTGAATCATGGTGTGCCAGATTCTCATTATAGATCCTGGGATCAAATTGCATCTATTGATCTTAGTCTTTCTCCTGCAGAAACGTGGCTATTTGATGTAGAAATACAGGCTGCGCAAACACGTGCATTTTCCTATTCTTTGCGCAGTATTGCCCTTCAATCTAGCTACCTTTGTCTGAATGATCTGGCATATGACCCTGTAAGCTTGGCTTTAGGAGGTTCTTTGCGTTATGTGACGCATAGGGGGTGGCATGATGTGAGTTTGCCCTACCATGCCCCTATACAGCTCGAGGGGTTTTGTTCCGTTGGAAAGGAGTGGACTTCGGGGCCAGATTGGCTGCATCACCTCTTTTTTTGGGGAGCTCTGGGCTGCGGAAATATAGGAATGCCGTGGCTCCATGGCATTTTAACGTATGAGCAGCAAAGACCTGGTTTGTATATTTGCGGTCTTGCTCTTGATGCATTGATGGGTCTTGGTGCAAATCAAGGGGTCCCTCTGCACCATTTTCCAGGGTACGGCAAGATTTATCACCGCTCGATTGATATTAAAGCACATTATTCAATTGACTGCGGCCTGTGGGGCTTTTTTGATATGGCCTATATGTATCGTTTATACGCTAAATCATTTCCAGAACGTGTTCAGAGTATTATTTTTTCATACAACTTGCCTTTTTCATTGTTCTAGTGATAACCTAGAGCCTATTTTTCGCCAAAAGGAGTAAATATGCGCTTAGGGCTTTTAGCTCGTTCAGGGTTGTCTGTGAACGTTGGTTGTAATGTAGAGGCTCCTATTCGAGAGCAGCTTAGGTTGCTTCGAGAAGCTATTGAAAAGCCAAATAATGACGGGCAAATATTATTGATGCTAGAGCATATTCGAAATGAAGATTTTCTGTATGATCGCTTTTTGCCATCTATTTTACATCTTGCAATTACCTTTAAATGCTCTGATGAGGTTATTTGTGCTCTTTTAAAAAAAAATCAACTTCCTAAATATGAGACTTTTGTACTTTGTATTCATTATCAGATTCCTGTTGGGGTAGTAAAAAGTCTATTGAATGCAGGTATGCCCATATATCCTGAGTGTGGAGCTGTCCTAAAGTCCCCGCTAGAGTTTGCTAAAGAATATGGTGCAGATCCAGAGATTCTTAATCTGATCGCAGGGCGTATGGATCGAGATTTATTGCGCTCTGTAAGAGATGGCGCATTGGAAGCACGTGTGCAGCAGCTTTTAACTTATGGGGCTCGGGTTAAACGGCTTGGTTTTTTTCTAGAAGGGGAGAAGAAACTAGTTCATTTTGCTTTGAATGCAGGATACAGTGATGCCACCTTAAAAGGTCTTATTGATGCTGGCGGGACAGTATGTTTGATATCTGATGTAAATCATCCCGGACTGCAACCGTCGACAAAAGCCCTTTTATCTAAGATTAATGCCGTAAGAAGTTTTACTATTTCAGGTGACACAGATTCAGATAGTGATAGTGGATTATCGGATGACGATAGAGCGCATTGTGTTGTTGAATAAACCTGGAACGAGATTGCCTTCTGGGTTGAGTAGTTCTAGGCGGATTTTATGTTCTCCTTTTGTCATTCCGTAGATAGCATAAGGGCGCCAATCGGTTAGCATCCTTTGATTTTTACCATCGATAGATAGCCGCACTTTATAACCATCTTCAGATAGTTGGCAATTGGTTAAATAGAAGTCGAGTAGAATGGGTTCCTGCTCATTATAAGGGTACTCTCCTTGGGGTTCATTATAGGTAAGATAGGGGCCGTTAAGATTAACATCGATGCTTGGGGTTTTACTTTTAATATAAAATACATCTGCTTGAAAGCACCCATCACCTTTTAGACTTTCTCCAAACGAGCGCGCTGGAAACACGCGCACAATATGTTCTCCAGGTTGCAGATGAGGAAGATCAACTTCTAGAATCTGTTCATAGTAGTTTTCACTATCATCCATTGAGCTGAGATAGGTTGTGTTTTTGGAAAAGAAAGGGGCATTATCAACAATGATACGAATGGTTTGGCCGTCATGGCTGTTAAAGACTTCACGTTTTCTTGGAAAATCACTCATGACCCCAAGAGGAAACCCCTCGATTCTAACCTGCATTTCGACAGGCTCTGATTTTTCTAATTCATCTTTTTTTGGAAAGAAAGTGCGTAGAGTCACATGTTCTGGTTCTGCTGTTGGATCTAGAGGGACAATGCGTACATCGTCTTCATTTGCGATCGGTTTTGCGGCATAGGCAATGCCCAAAAGAACCATCCCCGCGCAAAGCCCCCAATACACTTTGTTCATACGCCCCCCTTTCCTCTGATTGACTATACACAAATGGAATTCAAAACTTGGGAATTTGACACAGCCGGCGTCGCATATACGGAGCAGCGAAGCGGCTCCAAAGATGAAGATGTCCGGCAAGCCAAAAACCAATTTTTGAGCTCATTTATGTATACATATCAGAAAAAAAATAATTGTACAAATCCTGTGAAGATTAGCCCCTATAACTCATTGTTACGCGGCAGAGCCTGCGGCTGCGTAACATGAGCCCTATAATTCGAAAAGGGGGCGGCTCTTATTCTATTCATTTGTTCGGTTTGCACTTCTAATGCGTGATGTGCGTTTGCTAATCGAGCGTTTAATTGTTTAAACCATTCATTTAGATTTGAATAAGGATCACCAAGTTTAAATAAACGATAACGTGGTTGGCCATTAAGAATGCCTTCGATAATCCCACGGTTGTGTAGTTCATGATGGTGGGCTCTGATAAATGATTGTATGTGCTGGGTATACAGAGCTTGTGTTTCTTCTGCTAGGCGGTTACAGCATTCCAACTGCTCTTCTGTTGCGATTGTTCCTTCAATAACTTGACCAGATCCGAGGAATCTTTTTATTTGTTCTCCAGGAAAAAGTCTGCTCAATTTCGGGCTCCTAACTGCTATCGTTCTATCTTTTGTGGTATTGAATACGGATTGTGGCCAATCTTGAGCCGTGTGCATATCGGTTTGTTCGCTCTCTATAATAATACGATTTACAGATGGTATTGCTCCTATGCTGGCAAGGACATGTTGGCGACAATAAGAGTCGATTCTGACTTGTTGCAAATTAACTAGTAGAGAAGCCTCTTTAGGCCATTCATAAAATAGCAGTCCATTGATAATTATGCCCGTAATCTTTGCTAACTCTTTTTGATGAGAGCGCATCCAATCTCGAATGCACTTCGCATGCACTGACGAATCTCCTTTGAGGTCCTCTGTCCTATTATGTTCCCTTGCCCAGGCAGCTACACAGTCGTGTAGATTCATTTCTTGTCTTTTTGCAAAAATAGGCCTTTGCATAAGATTTTGAAAAAATGCGATTAGATCTTCGTCTTGAGCGCGAGTCAGCTCATTAAGCCATGATTCCTGTGTGGTTAGATCTACAGTATGGATTTGGTTTGCGCATATGGTTCTTAGAAGGGTAAAGCATCGCGTATTCAATGTATAGCGCGCATGTATAAAAGGGACTAGACGATTGCAATCGAGGCGTCTTTGCCAAGATGATTTTGCGCGAAGATAGGCAGAACTATATTCGCTACCTATTAATCGAAGAGGATGATGGGGTGGTTGTATAAATGGGAATATATTTCCTATGATATCAGCAGGTAAGCAAGTTTTGCGTTGTGGAACAAGTGCGCCAGGAGTCTGAGATGCGCTAGATTGCGGAGCTGTGGTGTGTTGTCTTGTGCCTCCATAAGCAGAGGTTCCAGGTGGGGTGTGTTGTCTTGTGCCTCCATAAGCAGAGGTTCGAGGTGGGGTGTATTGAGATGTAGGTGGTTGCTGTGGAAGGTCCCCTGCATTAAAAGGAATAGACTGCATGGGGTATCCATACATAGGATGCCCAACATTTGTTGAGGGATAAGCGGCTGGCCATCCACTCATATAGGTGCTTGTCGTAGAAAAACCGTAAGCTGGTTGCGCATGATACATAAAATCCTCTATTTTTTAATATAATAGTATAAAGATTATAGCATGAATATTGATTTATGCATGTGTTTATTATATTTTTAAAATAAAAACATCTTTTATGTTTTGCGGTGTTTCCTGTAATACCAGATGCCAATGAGAACAAAGAGGATGCTCCACATGAGGATGGTTGTTGGAGATGGTGCTGTAAAGGGTTGGTTTGGTAGGCCAAAGCGGTTGCCTGGAGGCCAAAACAGATAAACGGGGGTGCCGCGTAGATTGCCTTCGGGTACAAAGCCAAAGCATCTGCTATCGCCACTCATGGCATGATTATCCCCAAGTGCAAGATACATTTTTTCGGGTATTTTCAGTCCGTATTGTTTGATTTCTTCTTTTGTGGGGATTGGTTTTGGGATAAAGGGTCTATTTGTTTTCTTTTCTTGCTCTATAAATGCACGTAGGGAGGGGTCTTCTGCAGAAGCGATAGGGGCCCCCATGGCATATAGAGCGCCCTCTCTGAAATATCCATAGCGGGAAGGGAAAAGGTCATTTCGTTTGGGGTTTGGCATAAAACGCAAATCCCATTCTATGCCTAAATTAAATAGGGTCTGTAGGCGCTCTGTTGTAAACGTATATAGTGGGTGTTCCTTAGGCAGGACTTTGGTAATGCCTCCAAAGTCAATTTGGTAGGCGATGCCATCATAAAATTCATAGCATCCATCGGGAACGTTATCTAATTTTGGACAAAATGAGGCGGGTGGGGGAGCCTGTTCGATGCTGTATCTGTAAGCGATCCCATTTTTTACAACAAAGCGGGCTGTATACAGGCCTTGGAAAAGCGCGCGTGCGTGGTTTTCTTGTATGGGAAAAAAGGATTTTTCGGTTCCGAGCATGGGGCGAAATCTTCCTTGCATGTCATAGCCAAGGAAAGCTGTTTGTATGCTGGGATGGTGTTTGATTTCTAGATAGAGTAGGGCTTCGGGTAGGGGCTCTTTTGTATAGTTTTTGATCTCTTCGCAAGACAATAGTCTTAGCATCGCAAAGTTGCCAATGCCCCATAGGTCACTATATTCTTTAACGTCTGGTATCAGCATTTCTCCTTCAACTTTTTGAGGGAATACATAGCTTAACTTTGCGATTGGTTGATTCATTTGATGTAAGATGGCAGGAGACAGGATTGTTTGTGCTGTACGTGTTGGTGTTTTGACATTGCCTTCAAAGTGGATAAAGGGGATGTGGTCGATGGATCCAAGGATTTCGGGGTTCAATGCAGAGGAGATATCGTTGCCCTCCGCATCAATTCCATAAATTTTTCCTTCTTGAAAATAGAGTGTGTCTCCAGGTTTTCCCATTAGGCGTTTAACATAGAGTTTTTTTCCTGGGAAAATATAAAAATACATGGTGTCTACGTCGGGGATATCCATGCCCTCACCTGTAAACACGATGGTTTGCGCTCTATCTACTAGACTGTTATTAAAATAGAAATGTTTTGGGGTTAGTGGAAAATTAAGGCCAAAACTTGTTTTGGAAACAATCAGGCGATCTTGTTCTTTAAAGGTTGGGCGCATGGATCCTGTGGGAATTTCGTATAGTTCAAACACAGTTTGTCTGACTAGAATGGCGATAAGAAGCGCAAAGATAAGCCCGAGCACATTATCTTTAATTTTTACAAGCAGGCTTTTTTTGTGTTTAGAGGGCATTTAAGAGGCCTTTTGTGGTAGATGTTTTGGTGAATATAATTCTTTTCCAGAATCAATTACATGCACTTTAAAAGTGTAGTGGCCTCCGTGGATTTCGATCCAGTAGGGAAGGGGAAAGGGGGGATTCCAATAAGCCTCGATGAGAGCTTCGGATAACGGGGAAGTATCTTTTGGCCAAAAGCTTTGCCAAGCTTCTATGCGTGGCTTTATTTTTTTTATCCCTTCATAAATAATATTTGGGGTCCATATGCCACGGGTATCCGGTTCGCCTTCAAGGGGGGCAGGCCCAATTTTTTTTCTTTGCGCATCCGGGATGCGTGTAAATTCTAATGTAAGCAACTGCATAAGCACAAGGTCTTCGCTATGGGGCTGCATCCACAGGTGTTTATCAAAGGAATATAGAGATAGTAATTGATTTGTATTCTTATCCACTTCATAGGTTACCCATGCTGTATGGCCGGGAGCACCTTCTTGAAGCCATATGCCCCAGTTGGACGTTGGAACAGAAAATTCTGGTGCTGTGATCTCTTCAAAGGTATAGGATAATATGGAGACGGCATGGACTCTAAGCAAGGTGTAGTTTTTTTCTTGTCTTGTGACAATAAAATCTCCCTCTTCTAGATTTTTCCACATGTCTTTTATAGATAAAGCGGCAAGGGGCAATACAGAGCAACACAAAAAAAGGAAATAAATGATGCAGGACATGTCTTCCTTGGCTCTTTTGACAGATCTTTACCAGCTTACCATGGCTTATGGTTATTGGAAATTGGGAATTGCAGATCGAAGAGCGGTATTTCATCTTTTTTTTAGAAGACCGCCCTTTGGCGGCCCTTTTGCTGTTGCCGCGGGCATGGAGACAGCTCTTGCGTTCATTGAAAAATTTCAATATAGACAAGACGATTTAGAGTACCTTGCTGCATTAAAAAATGAAATGGGCCAGCCCATTTTTGAACCTGCATTTTTAGAGTATTTGAAGGGGCTGCGGATATCATGTACGATAGATGCTGTGGCAGAGGGAACGCCTATGTTTCCAAAAGAGCCTCTTCTTCGCGTAGAGGGACCTCTTTTACAGGCGCAACTTTTAGAAAGCCCTCTTTTGAACATCATTAATTTTCAAACGTTAATTGCGACAAAAACAGCGCGCATGGTGTGGGCAGCGCGCCCAGATCCTGTGATCGAGTTTGGTTTGCGTAGAGCGCAAGGGGTCGATGGGGCCATCTCAGCAAGTCGGGCTGCGTATATTGGGGGCTGCACGGCGACATCCAACGTGCTAGCTGGTAAATTATATGGCATCCCCGTAAAGGGAACGCATGCGCACAGCTGGGTTATGTCCTTTGACACAGAAGAGGAGGCCTTAAGGGCATACGCAGAGATACTTCCGGGTCTTGGGATGTTTCTTGTCGATACATATGATAGTATAGCCGGTGCCAAAAAGGTGATTGCGCTTGCACAAGAAAAACAAGGGTTTGATCTTTTGGGTGTTCGTTTAGACTCTGGGGACTTGACCTATTTAAGTATAGAAATTAGGCGTCTTTTGGATGCAGCTGGTTTTACAACGACAAGAATCATGGCAAGTAATGAGCTAGATGAAATGCTAATTGGAGATCTTAAACACCAGGGAGCCAAAATTGATGTCTGGGGAGTGGGGACCCATCTTGTAACGGGTAAGGGGCAATCTGCTTTGGATGGTGTATATAAACTCTCGGCTCTGCAAGATCGTCATGGCGTCTGGCAAGGGAAGCTAAAGGTCTCTGAGCAGATGGCTAAAACAACGATTCCAGGTATTTTGCAAGTGCGTAGATTTTATAATGAAAAGGGGTATCTTGCGGATATGATTTATGATGTTCGAGATAGCCTCTCTTCTTCAATGATTGATCCGATGCATCCAACGCATGTTAAAGAAACAAGCCGGGATTTTTACGATCTTCTAGAACCTCTGATGCAGGATGGAAAAAGACTTCATGCAACTAAAGATCTAGGTTCTATACGTTCCTATGCTGAGACGCAGCTGAACCTTTTTCATCCTGCTATGCGCCGATTTTTTAATCCACAGCCCTATTTTTGCGGCCTTGAACACACTCTCTACAAAAGGCAACAAGAGATTATTCATGCGATGTCCAAGAAATAACCTATCGCGAGTTAGGAAGTTTTTTTCTTACTATAAACCTTATCTTGGGCTTTTTGGTGCGGATATGGTTTGTGCAGCAGCCTCGTCTGCAGCGATGCTCTCTATTCCGCTATGCGTTAGGTATATTACAACACATTTGTTGCTAACAGGTTCTGAGACTGCCCTTTATCAAATTTACATGATGGGCGGCCTTATGCTTGGCTTGATTGCTATTTACGCGGCGTGCCATGCATTCATTGACTATCAAGGACATAGCATGGGCGCTTTGATGGAAAGGGATATGCGCAGCGAGCTTTTCAATCACTATCAAAAGCTTTCTTTCTCATTTTATGATGAGCACAAAACAGGTCAGCTCATGACCCGGATCTCGAGCGATACATTTGATCTTGCTGAACTCTACCATCATGGTCCAGAAGATATCATAATCTCTTCTTTGAATTTCATCGGTGCGCTTATTATCTTGATCAATGTCAATGCCAATTTGGCTCTGATCACTTCTCTTTTTGTAGCTGTAATCGGGATCTATGGGTTTTGCACAGCGAAGAAAATGTATGCAGCTCTCAAGAGCAGTAGCGACAAAATCGAAGACATCAATGCCCAGGTGGAGGATACCCTCTCTGGCATTAGAGTCGTTAAATCCTTCATTAACGAGGAAATTGAAAAGAAAAAATTCGCCCATAAAAATCAGGCGTTTTTTGAGAGTAGAAAAAAAGGGTATAAGGCAGAAGCCTACTTTTATAATGGTTTGATCTCTTTCACCCAACTCATGACGATTACAGTTGTCATCTTTGGCGCTGTAAGTATTGTCAAGGGCTTCATAGGCTTGGCTGATTTGCTCACGTTCCTTCTCTATATCGGGATTCTCATTGAACCGGTTCAGCGGCTAGGTAATTTTATCAGGTTATATCAGCAAGGGATTACTGGGTTTAATCGCTTTATGCAAGTGTTGGAAGCAAGGCCAGATATTCAGGATGCTCCTCATGCTGTGGATCTAACTTGTGTCCATGGAGAAATCGAATTTAAGGACGTTAGTTTTAAGTACAAAGAGGGATACGACCACGTTCTAAAAAACATTTCCCTAAAAATCAAAGCAGGGGAATACGTCGCTCTTGTTGGCTCTTCAGGAGTTGGGAAAACGACCCTGTGTTCTCTAATTCCAAGGTTTTATGAGGTAAGTGCCGGAGAAATATTCATTGATGGTCAAGAAATTAAACATCTCACATCCACATCCCTTCGATCACATATTGGTCTTGTGCAGCAAGATGTCTACCTTTTTTCTGGAACAGTTGCAGAAAATATCCGTTATGGAAAACCCGATGCTACAGAAGAGGAAATTGTCCTTGCTGCTAAACACGCTAATGCCCACGCTTTCATTATGGCACTGCCAAACGGCTACTACACAGATATTGGACAGCGTGGGGTCAAGCTTTCGGGAGGTCAAAGACAACGCCTCAGCATTGCCCGCGTTTTCTTGAAAAACCCACCGATCATTATTTTTGACGAAGCAACAAGCTCCCTTGATAACGAAAGCGAAAGCGCCGTTCAAAACTCTTTCGAAAGGCTGATTAAAAATCGGACAACGCTTGTTATTGCCCATCGCTTGTCAACCGTTAAAAATGCCCATAGGATCCTTGTGCTCACAGATAACGGCATCGAAGAGCAGGGGACACATGCGCAGCTTCTCGCTTTAGATGGCGCCTACGCGCGCCTATACAATATGCAGCTTCGCATCGAAGATGCCGGCACAGGCCAAGAATGATCCAGGGGCGTATTTATAGGCATGAAAAATGAATAAGAAATTTACTGTTTTTGCAATTATTGTATTAACAATTGTCAAGTAGATCTACATGCTCCCACGTTGAGCTTATTTGTAACAGAAAAGTGGCTCTTAAACAGGTTGTTTTCTTTTAATTCTTTTATTTCGAGCTGATGATTTAATTTTATTTTTAGTTACAGAGTGTGTAATCTTTCCATTTTTTACAATGAGTTCTACGCGATAATGATTGAATTCAAGAGACTGTTGGTCTTGAGATTCTTGAATTTCATCAAAAATGACACAAAGCAACGCTCCTGAATCAGAAAAAAAACCAACTCCAGCTCCTTTTTTTGCTTCTACAGCATCGCCTTTAGGTCCCGAGGTCCATGAAATCGTTAATGAACCAGAACCCTCAATGGGATGGAAAAACACTATCCCTTTTTTCATGGCTTGATTTCCTTTAAACCTTTATGGGAATTCCGAATTGAAAAATGTTCTTTGATGATGTGCTCTAGTTCCTCTTCTCCGATTACGATTCGGTCTTCAGTGATAGCTGTGATGATCGCTGCGATTTTTCTTGTCATGAAAAATATCCTTATCAAAAAAGATATATAGGTACATCATTCTACTGGATACGGAGGATTTACAGCAAAAATATGTTCTTTAGGTTATTAGACATCTTGCATAACTCGCTTTGCTTGGTAAAGCTGCTCAAAAATCATCAGCGTTACCAAGCAAAGCGAGTTATGCAAGATATCTATTCTATAGAGCGTTGTTGCGTGTCTTTTAACTAGTTAGGCTCACTAACGCAGAAATCAAAATATTGAAAAAATCAGTGGTTACAGATGCGCAAAGGGGGCTCCGAAGGAGACCCCTTTTTTTCTGTGCACACATAGCTTTTTAACATTTTGATTTTTGTGTTAATGAGCTTAACTAGTTAAAAGGCATGTAACAACGCCCTCCCGTGACCGATTACCATTGATTGCGACTTGGTTTTTCTGTTACATTTTATGGCATAAATTACTTTGCGAGGTCTTAGGGGTCGATGAAAATATGGAAATGGTGCAGGAGAGTAGGGTTTGGTTTAATGGGCCTCGTTGCACTTTTATTGATTTTTGGAGCGTCCTATCAATTTATTAAAACAAAATTAGATGAAAAGGCCTATCCTCCTCAAGGGCAGATGGTTGATGTGGGCGGCTATCGACTTCATATTCATAGTATGGGATCTGGTAGTCCAACGGTTGTGCTAGATGCAGGATTGGGGAACATTGGCCTAGACTGGGCCTTGGTTCAGCCAGAAATTGCTAAGTTTGCACGTGTTGTGAGCTATGATCGCGCTGGACTCGGTTGGAGCGAAAAAGGGGACGGGCCTCGCACAAGCCTTCGAATTGTCCAGGAGCTTCATACCCTTTTACATAATGCAGAAATACCTGGACCCTACATCCTTGTTGGACATTCATTTGGCGGCGCGAATGTCCAATTGTTTGCCACGACTTATCCAGACGAGGTGATGGGAATTGTTTTAGTAGATGGTTGCCACGAGGAGCAAGAAAAAAGGTTGCCTCCAAGTCCGATAGGATCAGGCGGTTTTGGAAATTCCATAGTTGCCAGGCTTTCAACATTTTTCGGAGTCTCTCGATTGCTGATGAATATGCAAGCTGGAGCCATCGCTTCTCCGATGCCTCAGCATTTATGGGACGCACATCTGGCTTTATGTTTGACAACCAAGCACTGGAACTCCATTGTGGACGAATCCCGAGGACTAAAGGAAAGTTTAGCTCAACTAACAGAAGCTAGCCGACCCATTTTAGCGAAAACTCCGTGCACTGTAATCACGGCTGGTCGGATGCTTGATTTATCTGCTTTTGGTTTGAATGAGCAATTAAGCGCCTATTTTCAAGAAATGTTCGTAGTATGGGGAGAGTTGCAAAAGGAGTTGGTTGCTAAATTCGAGAATGGCCTGCAAATCATCGCTGAAAACAGCGATCACATGATCCCCTGGCACCAACCCGAAGTAATTGTGCATGCGGTTCAGGAATTAATCAATCAAGAGTCTCATCAAAAAGGGGCTGAAGATGGTTTGCAATCACGTAGCTAAAACTTTGTCCTGCCTGGTGTTAGCCGCTGGCTCTGGAATTTATGCATGCGGATCTGATCCCGTTGCTAACAAAGAAATAAGACACTCAATGAATATGCAAGATTTACTGCAAGAATATATAGAAGATAGTGGGGCTGTCGGGGCATCCGTTGCTATCATCGATAACGGCAAAGTCTCCTTCCATACCTATGGAAAAAAGTCGCTAAATGAAAATGATCTGATCTCGGAAAATACTATTTTTGAGATTGGGTCGATCACCAAAGTTTTTACCTCTTTGCTTCTCGTCGACATGGCGGCTAAAGGAAAGGTGCAATTGGACGATCCAATTGAAATGTATCTTCCTGGTGTTAAAATTCCAGAATTAAATGGAAAGAAAATCACCCTCAGACATTTGGCTACACACACTTCTGGACTTCCTCGCATGCCGGATAATTTTGCTCCGCAAGATCCTTCTAACCCTTATAAAGATTATACGATCGAACGTCTCTACGAATACCTTGGATCCTGCACTCTGAGCAAGACTCCTGGGGAGTCATTGGAATATTCCAACATTGGTATGGGATTGCTTGGGTTTGTCTTAAGCATCCAATCAGAGAAACGCTATGAAGAGATGATTCAAGATGCAATCGCCAGCACATTGAATATGCCCAGCACATCTATTGTCATTAGCGATGAAATAGTCTCGCATTTCGCTACTGGGCATCATTTGGCTCAAACAGTTAGCTATTGGGATATTCCAGTGCTTGCAGGAGCAGGCGCTCTTCGTTCTAATATTAAAGATATGGCCAATTTTTTGATTGCAAATATGGACGAAAGCAACCCTATCCATGCGTTATTTCGCCAGTGCCATGAGCAACAGTACTCTCCAATGTCTGGCTTTGCAGTAGGACTTGGATGGATGCTTTCCACTTCAAATCAAGCTGATCTCATCTGGCATAACGGAGGGACAGGAGGATTCAGAAGCTATATCGGATTTAATCCAAAGCAGAAATTGGGTATTGTCATCCTCTCCAACTCTACAGAAGATTGGCCAGATGAATTCGGACTGCTTGTCTTGGATCCTGATTATAAACGGCCTGATATCGATAAATCGCTTGCCAATGATCCAGAATATCTCAATCAATTTATAGGCTCATATACGGCAACCATTCCAGGCGCTTTGTGCGAGCAGGAACTAACAATATCAGTATTCGGGAAACTTTTGGTGTGTGCACTGTCAGGGGGAGAGGTGGGAATGCTTTATCCTGAATCGCGGGGCGTATTCGGTGTGAAAGGATTCCCCGATAGGAAAGTAGTCTTTAGTCTTGATAAAGCCGGACTCATAGGAAAAGCGGAAGCGCGTCTTGTATCAAATGGAGTGATCCTGTGGGAAGCTGTTGCTAAAGCGAAGGAGTCTCTCTAAGTTATGGGATGTCTATATTTGTTCAGATCAATGAATAAGAAATTTACTGTTTTTGCAATTATTGTATTAACAATTGTCACATGGGCATTTGCTCATCCTTATCATGTTCCAGGCGATTGTATGGAACCAGCTGTCAAAGACGGGAGCCATGTTTTTGTAAACCACGTCTCTCCCTACATACGCAAGTATCAGATAGGAGACATCATCGCATTCAACTATGATGGGAAAGCTTGGGTTTCTAGAATCGTTGGATTAGAGACCGATGTGGTTCAGATTACGGAAGGTAATGTAATCGTAAACGGGGCTACCTGCCAAAATGACGGAATTCTTAGAAGTTGGTTGAACTGGATGTATGGCACCTACGCTGTGGATAAACCATTTCAAGTGCCATTAGATCATGTTTTTGTACTCTCTGATAACCTTTCTGCACAGCATGATGATAGTCGTGTTTTTGGCCCTATCTCAAAGAATTCCATTATAGGTCTTGTGTGGTGAAAGGATGCGTAATTTAAGTGACCTAAAAAATGTTGGTAAAGCAACACGTGCAGACCTTGCCGTTTTAGGAATTGATAGTATTGAAGAGCTAGGGCGCCAAGATCCGACATTTTTATTTCATGAGCTGGAAAGAAGAACAAAACATCGACAAGATCCATGCGTTTGGGATGTTTTTGCTGCCATTATTCACGAAGCTGCCACAGGTGAAGCATCTAATTGGTGGGATTGGACAAACAAGCGTAAAACTCTCCAAAAGAACGGGAAGCTTAATCACGTCATTTAATATCTTTAGAAGAAGCAAAAGCATTTCTGAAGGAAATAAAATGAAAAAGAAGCTTAGTAGCGTTGAATACGAAATCGGCTCAGGCAACGTATTTGCTGATTTGGGCCTTGCCAAACCCGAAGAAGCTCTAGCCAAAGCACAGCTTGCTTGGGAAATTGCTAAAATCATCAAAAAGCGTAAACTTACTCAAAAACGCATTGCCGAAATCCTCAAGATCACCCAACCTAAAGTCTCTTTATTACTCCGAGGCTATTTAAAGAGATTTTCTGTAGATCGCCTATTTCGATTCCTTAACGATCTTGGCCAAGCATATCACCTAGAGCTACATAGGGAAGTATAGGTCTCCCCTTAATGCTTAACTCCGATTTTTTATGAAACCACGATATCGAAACAGTGCAAAAGACTCATCGCTTCGGGAAAGGAGAACTGGGCCTTTTTTACGATGTTGTTTTGCAAGTCAATGCAATAGTTTTTGGCATTTCTAAAATCAGCTCTTGTCAAATTGCATTGATGAAAGGTTGTTCCTATTAGATCTGTATCGGTAAAATTGGATGCGGAAAGATCTGTATTTGTGAAATAGGCCTCTTTGATTCTAGATCCTGCAAAAGAGGTTCCCTTTAAGTTTAGATCGCTAAAGTTGCACGTTTGCAAAATGCTCTTATCGAATAAAACATGCAGGAGCTTCTCGCATTTATAAAAGTCTAGTCCAACAATCTTACACTCTTTAAAGACAACTTGCTGCAACCGGCATCCTAGCATATTAACGAGGCTGAGGTTACAGTTGTTGAATTGGCACGCGTGGAACTGTGCCTGCTGCCAATCACTTTCAATAAAATGGCAACTTTCAAAGGTTACGTGATCGAAAATGCTTTTTTTGAGGCTTTTCTTGCTTATATCAAGGGATTTGAATACGTGATCTTCATATTGAGATTCTGGATTTAGCATCAAAATCATGCCCGCAATCTATAAAATCTACGCATTCAAGTCAATGGATCGCCTATGAGAGCATGCACGAGCGTTTGCGCTAGCCATTTCTCATACTCGTCAGATGACCAGTCTTGTTCTATAACCAGCATGCGATATAGATCTCGTCCTGTGAAGGCCCATAGGATATCCCTGGCCTTTTTGATACTAAGACCTGTAAGGAGAGACCCTTCTTCTGTCATTGCTTTTATGGTTATCTCTTGCCGATCGTAACGTCGCATCTCTCTTTCTTTTTCTAGCTCCTTAAATTCGGGAGCTAAGACAGCAGCTCCTCGAAAAATATCCATTTGCGTTTTTTCTGCATCGTATAGGTGGCGAGCAATCTTAGCAGAAAAATGAAGACGTATTTGTGGTGATTTTTCCTGGATGCTTTTTTCTACAAGGGCATCAAATTGATCTTTGGAAAGAGCCTCATCCATCAGGGCGCGTAGCACGCCGCGCTTGGATTGAAAAAGAGAGTAGATAGTGGGGGATGAAACGCCTGCAGTTTGGGCTATTTTTTCAATCGTTACATGTTCAAACCCTTCGGATTCAAAAAGATTTTTTGCAACATCCAGAATACGCGCTTTTGTTTGCACTGCCTGGGCGTTTCTGGTTTTAGAACTATAGGGTCTTTTTTTTATCTTGGACATATTGGATATAGTATACTATAATCAATTCAAAACTGTCAAATCTACAAGGAGACGATCATGACCGGCACAAAGTCTACAGCAGTAGCGTATTATACAGCTCTTGGAAATAAGGATATGGAAGCTGTGAAAAAATGTCTTCACCCTGATGTGCAATTTTCAGATCCTCAGGAAAAAGTCCTGGGCAGAGAAGCAGTCCTTAAGGCCGCCAAGGGCTTTTCAACGATTTTTAAAACCCTCACGATTCGTGCGCAATTTGGGTCGGATAGCCAAGCAATGATTGTCTACGACGTAGAAATTCCAGGTCTTGATAAGCCCCTACGAGCTGCTTCTTTACTCAGTTTTCAAGACGGCCTTATTTCAAGCATAGAGCTCATCTATGATATGAGCTGTTTTATCGAAAAAATATAGGGGGCTGACAGTGCTTATCTTGGAATCCATATTTTACAAAACATACCCATCTAGATCAGATGGGCAGGTTTTGGTGATTAAAAATCGACCTAGCTATCAAATTACAACTGTTTTATTATGAAAGACTTGAGAATAAAATTATCCGTAGAATGACAAATAGCTTTTTGCGGATGAATTTTGCTGTCTAAAAAACAATCCGCAAATCAACATTTGTCAATCTACGGATCGATCTCCTATCAAAATGACTGTCATAGTAGGCCTGGTTGTGAGTATCCGCTGAATATAAATGTTTAAACGCAGCGGATACTTTTCGTTCTTGATGCGTATTCGTGAGATTTGGTAAATTATATTCAGCAGATACCTCATCGATACATTATTATTCTCTAGAAGAACTTTTCTTTTAAGTTATATGAATGCAGACAATACGGTTACAACCGAAAGGCTTCTTTTGCGCCAGTGGCGAGAAGATGATCTTGCGCCCTTTGCGAAGTTAAATGCCGACCCAAGAGTAATGGAATACTTCCCAAAACTTCAGACCCGGGACGAGAGTGATGGATCTGTCAAACTCTTTTCGGACCATATTCAACGCTGCGGCTGGGGATTTTGGGCAGCTTCTCTTTTGCAAACAGGTGAGTTTATTGGCTTCATTGGCCTACAACCCGTTTCTTTTCAGGCAACTTTTACGCCTGCAGTCGAAATTGGGTGGAGGCTGGCTTTTGAGCACTGGGGAAAGGGTTATGCTACAGAAGGTGCTAAAGCTGCACTGCAGTATGGATTTCAAAAACTGCATTTAAAAGATATCGTCTCCTTCACCGCTACATCGAACATGCGGTCTCGGGCTGTTATGGAACGAATAGGCATGCATCACGAACCCAACAATGACTTTGACCATCCTAGACTCCCTGTCGGACATCCATTGAGCAGGCATGTTCTTTACCGCATAACAGCAGATGTTTGGAAAAACCTATCTGTAAAATCATGAGCAAATACACTTTCAAGCCATATCGCATGATTTTTCCTCAACTCTTTGAAAAAGAAAAAAAGAGGATTTTACTGCATGTCAAAAGCATTCTGAAGATTGAGCACATCGGCAGCACTTCTATTCCAGATCTAGGAGGAAAAGGCATTATCGATATCGCAATTGCCACCAAGAAGGAGGATATGGAAAATGCCTCAAAAAAACTCCAAGAGCTTGGCTATGAATTTAGACCCCCTTTTAGCACAGCGGATCGATTCTATTTTGTGATTGATCTCCCAGATCTTGAGGAAGGTAAAAGACGATACCATGTCCATCTGACCTATCCAGAGAGTCCCGATTGGAAAGGATTCATCGAATTCAGAGATTATCTACGCACCCATCCTGAGGCAGTCCAAGAGTACGCTGACATCAAAAAGCAAGCCGCTGCTGAGGCGGGCCAGGTCGGCACTCATTATCGTAAACTAAAAGAGCCTATCTTCGATAAGATCCGTTCTAAGACCAGTAACCAGTCTGATGGAAAAAGCAGAAAGACAAATGACTAAAAGACCAAAAATCTCGATCTATATCGCAGCCAGCATCGATGGTTATATCGCTCGTAAAGATAACAGTTTGGATTGGCTCGACAGAGTGGGTGGCTTTGACGAGGATTACGGATTTAAGCAACTGCTCGATAGCGTCGACTCTCTGATCATTGGTCGGAAAACCTACGAAATAGCTACAACCGTACTAGATCCTTATCCTGGGAAAAGGGTCGTTGTCTTGAGCAACACGTTAAAATCTGTAAGAGAGGGGATGGAACTCTATCGTGGAGACCTCGCTGAACTGGTTGCAAAATTGCATGTCGAGGGAACACGTCATATCTGGGTCGATGGGGGAGTGACGATTTCTCAATTCCTTGCATCACAGATGGTCGATCATATGACGATTGGGATTATTCCAATTATTTTGGGAGAAGGACTGCCTCTATTCAACGTGGTTGGCAAAGAGCTTCCTTGCCGCCTTACCTCATCTCACAACTACCCGAGCGGTCTCGTTCAACTCAATTATGAGCTCATCAAGGAGTTCACTCCTAAGAAGGACAAGATCATCTTCAAGGTCGTAGACTTTGGCAGCGATGACTATAAGAAATCTGTGTCTCTTCGAGAAGAAATCCTGCGAAAACCCCTAGGATTGACGTTCACCCAAGAAGAGTTGGAATTGGAAAAGGATCATATTCATATTGCAGGTTTTCTCGGGCAAGAACTCTGTGCGACGGCTGTTCTTGTGCCTGTTGGCACAACCACTAAAATGCAACGAGTTGCTATCAAATCCTCTTTCCAAAATAAAGGCATTGGATCGCTGATGATGACTTTCTGCGAAGACTATGCTCGAGAAAAGGGATACGAGTCAGTTTATTGCCATGCGCGAGGCACTGCTATCCCATTCTATTTGAAAAACCAATACGCATTGGAAGGAAATCCATTTGAAGAAGATGGGATCCCTCATCACAAAATGAGGAAAATCCTCGTATGAACCCTCAAACGATACTCTCCATCAAGGAGGAGATCGTCCTAGAAGCTAGGGCGCTCCAAAATGCAAAAGGTCGGCGCCTATCTGGTAAGTTTTTGGTCGAGGGAGAAAATCAAGTGCTCTGGGTCCTTGAAAACGGCAACCAAATAGACGCCGTCTTTGTCGCTCAAAGTCAAAGCAGACATCCACTTACTCTCCGTCTAGAAAAACTAAACATCCCTGTTTTCCTTTGTTCAGAAGGAATATCCAAGAAAATCTCAGACACATCCTATCTGGTCCCGTTCATTGGGATGGTAAGAATGCGAGAAATAACACAGCCTACAAGAGATTTAGTTGTCATTTTAGATGGAGTGCAAGATTTTGGGAATATTGGAACGATCGTCCGAACTGCAGAAGCGTTTGGAATACAAGAATTTATTTCGACGAAAGAGGATTTTGATTGGTTTTATACAAAAGCAATCGATGCCTCTCGAGGAAAGATTCTTTCTTCTCATCTGATTCGATATACCTCAGCCCAAGAGACAATCGCAAAGCTAAAAGCCTCCGGATATCAAATTGCCGTCACGACTCTTCGAGAAAGCACCATCCAATCATTTGCCCCGATTCAAGGTCGTCCATTAGCCATTGTCTTTGGCAATGAGACGACTGGTTGTTCTTCCGACATGGAAAAAGCGGGAGATGTGCGAGTTCAAATCCCCATGAGTGGAACGGTAGAATCTCTTAACGTGGGCGTTGCCGCTGGAATTAGCCTTTATGAACTGAAAACCAAATGGATACTCTCAATGCTAACCAAAAAAATCCAGGAGTCAATTGGACGGGATTTATTCTGCACATCCCAATGGGTAAGGAAAATGTTCGATGTAAAATTGAGGGCATCCACCCCATTTACGGAAGCGCAGGCGGTCATGATGATGATTTTGCACTGCGATCAGACCTCCACTCCTGATCAATTGAAGAAAGACGCTGGCATTTCTACAGAAGTAACAGGGGATTTGCAATCGTTGATCGATCAAAACCTGATCGTAGATGCCAACGGCACTCTATCTCTTTCCCAACAAGGGAAGGAGGCTACCGCCAAAATTTGGAGCATTCACGAATTGACTGAGCGCCTCGCCTTTGAAGACGTCCCTGATGAAGAAAAGTCCTTATTCATCAAGACACTCAAGAGGATTCAGAGCAATTGTGAAAAGGTGACCCCTTATGAAGCCTGATTACGGAATCGATAACCCCATGATCCTAGATGAGCTCAAGGTGTGTTTACAGTACTTCCATGTTTCTGAACTAAAAAATCTGTGCAACCAGCTTAAAATCCCATCAAATGAAAAGAAGCCAGGTCTGATCAACCAGATCCTATCTTTCATCCAAACTGGAGCATCGTTCCCTATACGCCAATATCCTGCTCCTTCTAAAGCACGAAGAGGGATCAATTACCCCATTTTTCCTGAAGCACTAATGTTGGATGGAGCCTTTAAAAATGACGCCAAGACCAGAAATTTCTTTAAGGGACTTATTGGTTCCCACTTTCACTACACCGTTTTTGGATTAGATTGGTTGAAAGAGCAGTGGTATCAAGGCACCCCTCCGACATATCAAGAATTTGCCGATTTTTGGCAATCTGAATACCTGGCAAGGAAAGATCAAAGAAACGCTCTTAAGGATGAATGGGCTTATTTAAATTTTGCTCGTCAGTTTGCAGATGAACACCCTCATGCCTCAAAGAAAGAACTTTTGATCGAATGGAAAAAAATGCGTGATCTCCAAGTTCAAAACGCGAAAAAGATCTTAGAGAAAATCGGTTATCAATAAGCGCCAGCCTAGGCGGTCCTTTATTCAATAAACTTCTACGCCTTGACCGGCCGTCGGTCGGTATGCTGGAATAATGCCATTATGAAAACCAAAACCGTACTTATATCAGGTGCAGGCGTTGCAGGACTAACTCTAGCTTATTGGCTGAAGCAATTCGGAATGACCCCTACACTCGTTGAAAAACATCCTTGTTTGCGCACGGGTGGCTATAAGATCGATCTCCGCGGCTCTGGTCTCGAGGTATTGAAACGAATGGGGATCTATCCCGCTATTTCAGCCTCTCGCACAGCAATTCCTAGAGCGATCTGCATCGACCAAGAAAGTCATCAAGTTACTGAGAAGCTGTCGTTATTGGCATGGTCGATGCTCGGTTGGGTGAAATGGAAAACCAACTGCAAAGGACTCAAGGCAATGCCCTAGAAAAAATTAAAAAACTCGTTGAAATGAGTAATATGACAAACACTCATCCTCAACTTTTAGAGCATCTACATAGACCCGCTAATGCCGTCATGCATATTCGTATCTTAAGCGAAACTCTTATCAAGCTGACCTCCGTCTTTGAAATGCTCATTAAGCAGGGATGCAGAGAAGGACTATTCCAAACCGAGTACCCGAGAGAATGTGCTGAATTTGTCCTCTCCGCGATCCAATTCCTGACTGATGTCGGGATTTATCCATGGACCGAAGCAGATCTCAAGAGAAGAGGTGCAGCATTTCCAAGATTGCTTGAACAGCAATTAAACGCTCCCCGGGGATCATTCCAATTTATTGGCGTAAATCTCTGAAAGAGAAAATGTTAACTTTGTCTTGTAAAAGGCAATGAAATCTGTTAAAATTAAGAGCATAAATCTTTTGAGGAGTACTGTCCAGTGAGAATTTAAGTTTGAATCCAGCTTTTAACCATAAACTTAGGAATCAAACTTATG
>CAMFJP010000002.1 GCA_945957075.1 uncultured Chlamydiae bacterium | reverse complement strand
CCTCAGTGCAGGCCCCTTTGGAATGTGCAGATTTGCCGTGTGTTTATATAACAGTTGGCGCGCATGCACATATAGATATTGTTGTTTCTGCCCGCACGGAGGGACATACGCTTTGGGATCTTGCCCTTGGTGAGGGGGCTTCTGTGCGTATGACGTTTTTGGATATGCCCTCTAAAGAGGCTCATATTTTAAGCTCTATTAGAGCTCGTTTAAAGAAAAATAGCTCTTTTCAGTGTACTCAAGTGTCCAAAGCATCTGAGATTATGCGCCGTGACTATCGTATTGTTTTGGAAGAGGAGGGAGCATCAGCAGAACTTCATGGAATGAGTTGCGCTGGAGGCAGAACAAGCTCTCATGTGAATGTCTTTATGGAGCATAAAGCACAAGCTTGTCACTCAATGCAAAATTTTAAAGGTCTCGTTGCAGATCATGCCCATATTAGTTGTGAAGGGAAAATTTATGTCCATCCTGAGGCGCAAAAAACACAAGCTTATCAGATTAATCGTAATTTTTTGTTAAGTCAGGGAGCGCGGGCATACGCAAAGCCTAATTTAGAGATTTTTGCAGATGATGTTAAAGCATCTCATGGGGCTACAATGGCTAAATGGGACGAAACACAGCTGTTGTATTTGCAATCCAGGGGAATAGACTGCTTTTTTGCAAAGCAATTGATTTTAAAGGGTTTTTTTCAAGATGTTATAGGCAGGCTAGGTTGTCCTTATACACGTAGGGAAGCCGAGTGTTTGATTAAAGAGATTATTTAATGGATGTCCAGAAAGATTTTTCTTTTTTGCGTCAGGGGATTATCTATTTAGATTCCGCGGCGACTTGCCATAAACCTGCATCTGTAATCGATGTTTTAAAGACATTTTATGAAGAAGAGTATGCAACGGTACATAGAGCAGCCTATCCAGCAGCTTTAGCAGCCACTGGGCGTTATTCTCTTGTTCGAGAAAATATCGCACGCTTTATTGGCGCTGCGCACTCTGAAGAAATTGTATTTACAAAAGGCACCACTGAGGCATTAAATCTTGTTGCTTCAAGTTATGGAGGACAGGTTTTAACGCCAGGCGACGAGGTGATCATTTCGCATACAGAACACCATGCAAATTTAATTCCTTGGCAGAGAATTACGAAGGAAACGGGAGCCTGTCTACGTTATATCTCCGTTGATAATAGGGGTGTATTGGAATTAGATGTTCTAGAGAGGATGCTTGGTCCTCGTACAAAAATTGTAAGTCTTGCGCACACCTCTAATGTCACAGGTGTTTGTCACCCTATCGCAGAGATTGCGCGTGTAGTGCGCCATTTATCCCCAGCTGCTATTTGTATTGACGGGGCGCAGGCTGTAGGTCATGTTCCTGTTCATGTGCAAGAGATGGATATAGATTTTTTTGCATTTTCTAGTCACAAATGCTACGGGCCTACAGGGCTTGGTGTTCTTTATGGCAAAAGCGCTTTGCTTAATGCTATGCCTCCATATCAAACTGGGGGGGATATGATCGATATAGTCACCTTGCAAGATGCGAGTTACCAAAGGGCGCCACTGCGTTTTGAAGCGGGGACACCCCCTATTGCACAGGTTATTGGGCTTGGAGCTGCGATAGATTATATTGAAACATTGGGAAGAGATTCGATTTCAGCTTGGGAGACACAGCTATTGTCTTATGCAACAAAGGCGCTTAAAGAAGTTCCAGGCCTACATATTGTAGGAGATGCACCTTTCAAGGGGCCCATTATTAGTTTTTATATAGACGGGGTACACCCTTTGGATATAGGAACCCTTTTGGGAGCTAGAGACATTTATGTGCGTACAGGACATTTGTGTGCTCAGCCTGCAATGAGTCGTTTTGGGGTAACAGCACTTGTTCGTGTTTCGTTTGCAGTTTACAATTCTTTTCGAGATATAGATCTGTTTTTGCATCATTTGAATGAAGTCATTGCCATATTGCGGTAAGGATGCCTCTTGTATATATCATTGTATTAAATTGGAATGGTTGGGAGATGACCTCTTCCTGTTTGTCCTCTTTGCGTGCTCTCACATACCCAAATTTTCGTATTCTTGTTGTAGATAATGGTTCAACCGATGGCTCGCCCGAAAAAATCCGTTCGGAGTGGCCCGAGATAGAGCTCTTGGAAACTGGGGAGAATCTTGGGTTTGCAGGGGGCAATAATCAAGGAATTTTGGCTGCTTTAAAAGCCCAAGCAGATTATATCCTTTTACTCAATAATGATACCACAGTAGACCCAAGTCTTGTACAAGAGTTTGTTGCGCATATGCAGACGCTACCTAATCCTGGCATTTTGGGGGCGACAGTTTACTTGCACAGCAAGCCAACGCATTTAGATCATTTGGGGGGTATCTGGAATCCAAAGCGCTCTGCTTTTGATCTTATAGGGCACCTAGAGCCGGCGCGGATGTGGACAGACGTTATGCCTTTGGATTATGTGTGTGGATGTGCATTTTTTGTATCGCGCGCTGTATTTTCAGATGTTGGTCTTTTAGATCCAAGATTTTTTCTTTATTGGGAAGAGAGCGATTTTTGTTTTCGCGCTAGAAAGCAGGGGTGGAAGAGTTATAGCATCCCAACTGCTAAAGTATGGCACCATGTCTCCGCATCTTTTGTGGGGGGCAAGCCCCATTCCACCTATTTTTTTCATCGCAATCGCCTTTTATGGCTTGAAAAGCACTGCAGAAAAAAAATTCCAAAAATTTTATCTGTGTCTCTCTTTCGATATATAAAGCTCTATTGTTTGAAATCACTTCATGTATTGTATGGGCGCATTTTTGGTGCAGATTCGGCGTTGCAGCACGAGCGTTTGGCAAAGCTTTGTCTTTACAGAGCCGCGCTCTGCGGCCTTTTTGATTATACAAGACGCCGTTTTGGGAGCTCTCCCTCGTCGCTTTCACGCCGGTAATAATGCTTGCTAAGAGGTGAGATTTTAGTTATAAGTGGACTTCTATACGCAAATGCAGTCAAAAGTTGGGAATTTTATGACGATACGGAGCCTTGTAAATGTTTTCTGCGCGCTTATTCTTGTTACTTTAAGTTCATGTGCAACAAATAGTGTTATTGTCAATGATCTAGACGAGCGCGAAGCAAATGAAATAGTTGTTTTTTTGGCTAGCAAGGGAATTGAAGCAGAAAAAGTGATTTCTCCAACGACATCTCCTGGAGGTGGAGGGGAGGCAGCGACACTATGGAGCATTGCCGTTTCTCCTGAAAAATCGACCGAAGCGATGGCGTTTTTAAATCAAAATGGTCTTCCGCGCATTAAAGGAACCAATCTGTTGGAGCTTTTTGCAAAGCAGGGGTTCATGTCTACGGAAAAAGAGGAAACTGTTCGCTATCAAGCAGGGCTTGCAGAGCAAATAGCTGGTATGATTCGACAAATCGACGGAGTAATCAATGCGACTGTTCAGCTCTCTTTCCCTCCCCCAGAGACCGGTATTCCAGGTCAAGGTCCAAAACAGAGGACAACAGCTGCTGTATACGTAAAGCATCAGGGAATCCTTGATGACCCCAATAGCCATCTTCTTACAAAGATTAAACGGCTTGTAGCTGGCAGTGTCAATGGATTGGATATTAATGATGTTACAGTGATTTCTGATAGATCCCGTTTTACAGATATTACTTTAATGCCTTTAACGCATGATATCACGCCAAAAGCTAAAGAGTATGTCAGTGTATGGTCTATTGTGCTCAGTAAGCAGTCCATCGGGAAATTTCGTTTGATATTCTTTACATTGATGATAGTCTGCGTGCTTGCTTTACTTTTTATAGGTTGGCTCCTTTGGAAGATATATCCTCTTTTGCGAGCGCAAGGAGGAGTGAAAAAATTATGGGATCCAGCTCCATGGCGCACCGAGTCTCCACCTCATAAAGAGGGATAGAGGACATGGATGGTTTTGACAGAGCCTATGTTTTAGAACATCCTGTTAAAGAACTCGATGCTCTTGCCTTTATAGAAGATGTGCACCCTTCTTGGCTTTTGCCTGTTTTTGCAAAATATAGTGAAGAGGATATCCGTTTTGCGCTTGGGGTTTTAGCCCCATGGCAGGTAGACATTTTATCAGATGTTTTGCGTATACAACCATCTTCTGTAAAGGTAACATCTTTGGGGCGTCTTTTTATTCAAAGGGCGCTTTGTACAGCGCTACTTGGCAATCGTACTATTATTCCTAGGCAGTATCTTGCCAAAACGTCATTTGATGCTTTGTATGCTTTGCCTTGCAATCTTGTGATTGAGTTAATAGATCGATTAGGACTGCGTGACTTAGCTGTGGATATGCGCAAGATGATCGAAAAAGCGCGTATCAATAAGATATATGGTGTCCTGACTCCCGCTGAAAAAGTGTGGGTGCAAGACCTTATGCAGCATCAAGAGCCTATTTTGTTTAAAGCTATGGGTATTTATCAAGGAGAGTTAACGGAGTCTGTATTGAGGGCTTTTGTGCGTCAAAGGGGGCTTAATCGATTGGCAAAGGCTCTTTATGGTCAGCAAGAGAGTCTTATATGGTATATTCAGCACAAAGTAGACAAGGCTCTTGGAGAGGGGCTGCAGGCTCTATGTGTTCCAACAGTGCCCTCTCACGCTGGCAAAATTCTTGAAGAGCAAGTGGTCGATGCGCTCTCTTTTATAAAAAAGGAAAGACTATGAAATTTTTTTCCCTCTTCTATCGGGGTTCATTGCATAGACCTCAAGAGCAGAAGGTGCTCTCTTCTGAGGAATATGGTGTTCTTATTGATTCCAAAAACTTACTAGATGAAGTTAAAAGGGATATAGAAGAGCGGCAAAAAGAGCTGGAGCGTCAATGTGAAGAGGTGCGCGCAAAAGCGCAAAAAGAGGGTTTTGATGAGGGGTTAAGCACCTTTAATCAACATATCGTCTATTTAGATAATCAGTTGAAAGAGCTGCGCCACGAGGTCATGCATAAAATCTTGCCCATTGCTTTAAAGGCAGCGCAAAAAGTAGTAGCTGGTGAGCTCAAAATGCATCCAGAGCGTATCGTCGATATTGTGATGCAGGCTTTGGTTCCAGCGACACAAAGCAAGCACGTGACTATTTATGTGCATAAGGGAGATAAAGCGATTTTAGAGCAAAACAAACCAAGGATGAAAGAGATTTTTGAAAGAATTGAGCTTTTTGCCATCCAAGAACGGGAGGATATAGAGCCCGGTAGTTGTATGATTAAAACAGATACAGGTATCATCAACGCGAGTATGGAAAATCAGTGGCGGGCTTTGGAGGCAGCGTTTGAAAAGTATAATAAGTAAACGGACTTTTTCGGCTCTTTATTTGGCTATAAAGAGAGTGTGTTACAAGCGATCTATGATCCTCCTTTGTTTTGTTTTGATCGTAGCCGTTCTTCCTTCTATAGCAAGTAGCGCTCAACAGCAGGCCCCCGTTGCTCTTATAGAGACTCATGAGACGCCACCTCCAGCGCTTACAATAGAGCTTGGGGTTTTGGCAGGACTTGCTCTTTTGCCCTTTGCTGTCATGCTACTTACCTCCTACGTAAAAATAGTGATTGTTCTTTCTCTTGTGCGCAATGCGCTTGGAGTACAGCAATCTCCTCCAAATCAGGTGATTAATGGTATTGCTTTGCTCATGACAATTTATGTTATGTATCCAACAGGTCTTGCTATGTATCAGGCTGCAGGGGATTTTGCTAAAAAAGCGGCTCCTGAACAACTTTTTTCAGGCCCTACTGCAGATTATGTTGTTCAACTTGCAGATAAGGCAAAAGAGCCTTTACGTGATTTTTTATATAGAAATACCATCCCCAAACACTTAACTAGCTTTTACCAACTTGCGTATAAGTCATTTCCAGAAGAGTTTCGTAAAACAATGGACATGAAGGATTTTATTATTTTGATTCCTTCGTTTATTACTTCTCAACTCAAAACAGCATTTGAAATTGGAGTTCTTGTCTATTTACCCTTTTTTGTTATAGATCTTGTGACTTCCAATATTTTACTTGCTATGGGTATGATGATGTTATCTCCATTGACTATTGCTTTGCCCTTAAAGTTGCTACTTTTGGTTGTGGTAGATGGTTGGACGTTGATTATTCAAGGACTTGTTCTTTCATTTAGGTAGCGCGTGTTTAGTGCAGAAATTTATCAGCTTTCGTATCAGGCCTTGCTTTTGATCCTGCTTCTGTCAGGCCCTCCGATTCTTATTAGTACGATGCTGGGCTTATTTGTTGCTATTTTTCAGGCGGCAACGCAGATTCAAGAACAAACCCTTTCTTTTATGGTGAAGTTGCTTGCTGTGATTGTGACCCTTTTAGTAATGGGGGGGTGGCTCACAGCGCAAATTGTGCAATTTGCACAAATGATTTTTGTAAAGTTTCCGCAGTGGACTTCTGTGACGTGACACCAACACAAGATTACTACTCTTTTATTCTTAGTTTTTCCAATGTTTCGCTCCCTACCTTTGTAGCTCTATTTACTCTCGCTTTAATGCGTATGGCACCGGTTGTAGCGATTGCTCCATTTTTAGGAGCTAAGCTCCCGGGTAGCGTAAAAATGGGTCTTACCATTTGTCTTACTGTGATTTTATTGCCTACATTGATTACAAATACCACCCATCCGATGGCCTTTGATGCTGTGTTTATAGGGTATTGTGTCAAAGAGGTGTTAATTGGGACTATGCTGGCTATGCTGTGTACTCTTCCTTTTTATATCGCACAATCAGCTGGTGTGCTCATTGATTTTGCAAGGGGCTCTTCTGCCTTGCAGGTGACAGATCCTACTGTGCAGTCTCAAGCATCTCCGCTTGGACTTCTTTATAACTATGTTTTTATTGTTCTTTTTTTTGAGATTGGGGGGCCTTTTATCTTTTTTCAAACCCTTTTGCGCACATATCAGGTGCTACCTGTTGACGTTGGGGTCTCTTCTTATTTTTTTTCCCTTTCAGTTCCCTTTTGGCAGGGGGCTCTATCTCTACTCACCTATTTTTTATCCATTTCGATACAGCTTGCAGCCCCCTCGCTTGTTGCTATTTTGATGGCAGAAGCTTTTCTAGGGATAGCAAACAGATTAGCTCCCCAGGTGCAGATTGCCTTTTTGGGCATGTCTATTAAGTCTCTTCTTGGCCTTGCAATGCTGTGGGCGGGCTGGTTTTTTATCTTGCAACAGGTAGGCAAACAATCACTTCTGTGGCTTCAGAAACTCGATTTTTTTATCGACTCCATGAAAATATAAATAGATATCATATTTTTTATTGACCTAAAATTCCATGAAAAAATAGATTGAGGTCATTAAGGGGTATTTCCAAGTATGGGGATATCGGAAAGGAATTGTTTTTATTTGTATGTTGATCCAAACCTAGGGGGATCTTTATGGATCTGAAGTTGAAAACAATGTGGCCACTTGCCGCCGCATCTTTTGTTGCCTTCACAAGCGCGCTGTGCGCAGCAGAGGGTAATCAGAAGGGGGATGATATGATGCCTCCTTCTGGGCAGGGACCTGATATGACTATTACACCTAGCGCAAACTACAAGCTGCGCGATCCAAAAGGGTGGTTCATTACAGGTTCTGTATTTTATTGGAATGCACATGAAGATGGACTTGAATTTGGCATTACAGATGAAGCCAATTCTGGTAACAGAACAATTCATGATGGAGAGATGGAAAATCTAGATTTCCATTGGGATGTTGGTTTTAAATTGGGTCTTGGTTATAGATTCGACCATGATGGTTGGGATCTTTATGCCAACTGGACACACTTTAATACAACAGCACATGAGGATGAATCATCTGGTAATTGCCAAGGTGGTGGGCATGTGTTTTTCCCACTTTTCACAGATCTTGTTCCTGCAGATAACATGAATCAGATCTCTGCAAGTGATGTTGATGCGCATTGGAAGTTGCGTCTAAATCTTATTGATTTAGAGCTTGGAAGACACTTTTTTGTAAGTAAGTGGCTTTCTGTTCGTCCACATATGGGTCTTAGAGCTGCATGGGTAAAACAACATTATGACATTGATTACTCATGTTTGCGCAATATAGATACTGATTTTCACGGAAGTTTTGTTTCTGATGAAACAGAGATGACTAATAAGTATACAGGCCTTGGAGTGCGCGGCGGATTTAATACCCGTTGGGGGCTTGGATCTGGTTGGAGCATCTATGGCGATGCTGCGATTTCCTTGTTGTACGGACGTTTCCATGTTCACTATGAGGAAGATGGTAAAGTCGCATTTGCAGCTAGTGGCTCAGATGTACTTGACTTTGAAGATTCATTCCATGCTACAAGAGCGATCACAGATCTAGGTCTTGGGCTTATGTATGAGCATACATTCAACAAAGCTAAATGGCATCTTGCTGTATCTTTGGGATGGGAGCACCACCTCTTTTTCTCTCAGAACCAGCTATGGCGCGTATTTGGACAGGCCGGTGCTGGATCTCAGACCTTCACACATGAGCGTGGAGATTTGGGCACACAGGGCTGGACACTTTCTGCACGTTTTGACTTCTAATCACAGGGTGTAAACCTGTTCTGATTAAAAGCCTGTTCCTTAGGGGACAGGCTTTTTTTTTTTACAAGATGTCTATTGACCAAAATGGTTGATAAAATTTAGAGTAGACCTATTCGTTGTCCGCTGTAATCGCACCGGATTCAATCGAAAAGACATCTTGAGTTAAACCCAGGGGGATCCTTATGAATCGCAAATCGCAAAAGGTGTGGCTTGCAGCTGCTGCATCACTTGTCGCTTGTACAAGTCTTTTGAGTGCTGCTGATGATGCCCAAATGCGTAATTTGGAAAATCGCGTAAGTGCACTAGAGCATAGAAAAAGCGCAAATGGAATGATTAATCCCAATGGTAGACCTCAGGTAAAAGATGGCTGCGATCTATTTGTCACAGCCGATTTCCTTTATTGGAAAGCCGTTGAAGACAATTTGATCTACGTTTTAGAAAATGAGCACGGCGTTTCGTTTGCAAATGATTCTGACGTAAGAGATCCTCATGGAGATTGGAACTGTGGATTTCGTATAGGTGTGGGTTACAATACTCCTCATGATGGTTGGGATCTTTATGCGAACTGGACACGTATTCATAATCATGGTCATGGTGAAGAACATGCAGATGAAGGAGGGACACTTTTCCCTACATGGTTAAATGCCTATACTAATTCAAGCTCCAATCCTACATGTACAAAAGCGAAAGCAGATTGGAAGTTGCGTGTAAACCTTATTGATCTAGAACTTGGTCGTGAGTTTTTTACAAGTAAGTGGTTAACTCTTCGTCCTTTTATGGGTCTTAGAAGTGGTTGGATTCATCAAAAACTCGACATTGACTACGACAATGCTACATACGTTGTTGTTCAATCGATGCAAGGGGATGTTGATATCGATCTTAAAAACAACTTCTGGGGTCTTGGACCACGTGGTGGTTTAAATACTCAGTGGGGCCTTGGCGGCGGCTGGAGCATCTATGGAGATATGGCAGTTTCTGCTCTGTTTGGTCACTTTAAATTTGATGAAGATCAGGACTTTAAAAACTTACTTAATGTAAAAAAAGAGCAGCTTGATGCAGAGCGTCACAAACAATCTGGAAAGTTTATTTTAGACTTAGCTTTAGGTCTGCGTTGGGATCATATGTTTGATGATGATCGCTTTCATTTAGGCGTTCAGGCGGGATATGAGGTGCATTGGCTTCCTGGCCAGAATCAACTTTTCCGCTTTGTTGACGATACAGCCCAAGGCTCTATCTCTACAGGCTATGGTGATCTAACGCTTCAAGGTTGGACATTGTCTGCTCGCTTTGATTTCTAATAAGCCATTTCTTTGTCAAAAGGCCCTCTCTTAGCAGAGGGTCTTTTTTCTTTTTTATAATCGCGTAAATTGAGTTAGGTTATTCGTGTTATGCAGACGCATAACACAAATTAAAATATTTCACCATAGAGATCACAGAGCACGCAGAGGCGCGCCTCTGTGATCTCTATGGTGAAAATATTATTCAACTTGCTCGTGTTACAAGGCAGAATCAGCGGCTGCGTAACATGAGTTAGGTTATTGGGTCCATAGGGTGGAGGCGAGTGTGTATACGGTATCTGGGCTAATTTGCATGAGACAGAAAGGCTCGTTGCATTTTTTGCGTAGACATGGAGTGCAGGTGGGCTGTGTAGCAAGGACGTGGACGTGAGGGGCGTGAAGAGGGCCGCAGCGGAGAGGGTTTGTTGGTCCAAATAGGGCAATTGTTTGTGTGTGCACAGCAGCTGCAAGATGCATCGGCCCGGTGTCATTTGTTAAAAAAAGGCGCACTTTTTTGAGTAGCGCGGCATAGCTGCGTATGCTGCAATCTGTTATGCAGTCTCCACTGCCTATCAAGTTTTTTAGAGTCAGTAGCTGGTTTTTTTCCATGGGGCTTCCAACTAGAAGAATGGAGCAACGTAGGTTCGCCTGCATTTTTTTTGCGACTAGCGCAAAACTTTCAAGAGGCCAGCATTTAAATTTATTTTGTGCGCCAGGATGAATACAAAGGGCGTTCTCTAGGGGATAGTGGGATATGGGGGCGCTATCTTTTTTAGTAATGTGAATTTCCAATTGTGGTTTTTCAGGGGGTATGGCGCCAACTGCGTGGACAAGATGTAGCCTTCTTATAATTTCATGGGATTGGGTATCTGGTAGAATGTGATCTAAAAGGTGATCTAGTCCTTTATACATTCCAGGTGAGCCGATAACCCTGTGCGCTTTGATATACCGGCAAAAGGGGAGTATGATGCGCTGTGATGTGTGGAATATGATGACTGTATGAATAGTGCGTTTGCGCAGTTGAAAAAGCACTTTCCATAGATGTTCTATTAAAAAGATCTCGTCTAAGTGGGGATTTGTCTCAAATATTTCTTTGCCTGTTTGACTTGTTAATATGGCAATGTATCCCTTTGGATAGTGGGCGCGCAGAGCTCGAATAGCTGGGGTTGCCCATATGCTGTCACCAAGACCTGTTGTGGATACGAGTAGAAAGTGATCTTTAGGGGCGTTTGTATGTTTTTTTGTAAGCTTTGCTAAAAAGAAAAGTAATCTGTTTTTAAGACCCATGTAAAAAGCAAGCTTTCAGGATATAGAAAAACAGGATGCTGACTATAGCGCTAGCTGGAATTGTGACAACCCAAGAGAGGGCGATTTCTTTCAATGTATTGAGATTTAGGGCGCGCATGCCGCGTGCAAGGCCAACGCCTAAAACAGCTCCTACAAGACAATGTGTTGTAGAGATGGGAAGGCCTAGTTTAGACGCAAAAAGAATTGTTGTAGCGGCTCCATATTCAGCGCAAAAGCCGCGGGTTGGTGTTAGTTCTGTGATTTTTTTGCCGATTGTTTGGATGACGCGCCAGCCCCATGTAGCAAGGCCAAGGACGATGCCAGCACCACCAAAGGCTAAAAGCCAAGAGGGGACAGCGCAGCTTGCTGCAAGAGTGCCGTTTTTAATGACGTCTACGACAGCAGCAACTGGCCCGATGGCATTGGCAACATCATTTGCTCCGTGTGCAAAGGCGACAAAGCAGGCTGTAAAGATTTGGAGAAATCCAAACATTTTTTCTACGTTGTGGTATGCAGAGGCCTTTTCGGAAAAAGAGCTTTCTAGGCGCACATGCTCGGCAAGGGTTTTAATATCGCTTAAAATTTTTCCTAACGCTTCTTGAGAAGACTCTTTAGAAGAAAGGTGGATCCTTTGCAAGTGCTTAATGGCTTTTTCAAGGCTAATGACGTCTTGAGGGTTGTACGAGGGGGTGTTTGTCGTATATCCAAGGCTAATTAAGGGGTATTTTCGTAAAATAATGTAGGTCAGTGCAAAGCCAAATGATCCTATGCATAGAGCAATCCATATTGTTTGTGCTACGGAAAACTGAAGCTGCTCTAGTCCTTTGAATAGCAGGCTAACAACAAAAGTTGCTAATACGAGAAATACCAAAAAAGGCATGAGTTTTTTGGTGGCTTCTGCTGGATTCATAGCAAAAAGGATTTTTTTTTGTAGAACGCTAAAAATGACATAAGCAAGCAGTCCGCTAAGAGCTGGAGAAATAATCCAGCTAAGGGCAATGGAGCTTACTGTGTGCCATTCAATGCTAGAGCCTCCAGCTGCTACAAATCCGAATCCAAGAACGGCTCCAACGATTGCGTGTGTTGTAGAGACGGGCCAGCCAAAGTAAGAGGCGATTTGTAGCCATACGCCGGTTCCAAGAAGGGCAGAGCACATTCCTAGTACGAGCAAGAGGGGCTCGGTGTTGAATATCTGCAGATCAACGATGCCAGATTGTATAGTTTCAGATACGTTGTTTCCAGCAAAATAGGCTCCACAAAATTCAAGAATAGCTGCAATAAAAACGGCTTTTTTTAATGAGAGTGCGCCAGACCCAACGGATGTTCCCATTGCATTGGAGACATCATTGGCTCCAATATTCCATGCCATGTAAAACCCAACAATTAGGGTCAAAATGTAGAGAAACTCGCTAGTTACTTCCATGTGCCTTGCATTATTTGAGTTCTAAAACCATGCGGATGCGGTTGGCAAGCTTTTCGGAAATCCGAGATAGATTAGAGATTTCTTCGATAATCTTAATCCAAAGATAAAAAAGAACTGGATCTTGTGCCGTATTTTGTGTGAATAGCTGTTGCATGCAATTTCTGTACATGCAATCGGCCTCATGCTCTTTGTGAGCTGTTTGCTCTACCATTGCTTTGACTTTTTCCGCTTCAATGCCTCCAAAAGAAGATTCAAGTAGCTCGTCGATTTCGGCAATGACTTGTCTGGCATCCCAGAATACAAGAGCATTCTTTTTGTATAGACTTTGCACATCAACTGGAATGGAGGTGGCCAGATCTTTAGGCCTGAGCATGATTAAAAAGCCGATATTTTCTGCAAGGTCAGCAATACTATCTTGAATGGCAAGAATATTAAGAAAGTGGCTTCTATCCATTGGGAGAAAGAGGCTTTTGGGAAGGTGGTTGCGAATGTCGTTTTTTGTAATATCTGCTTGATGTTCCAGGTCGGAAATTTCTTTGACTAGCCTTTCTAGTTTTTCTAGATCTTCTTTTGCGAGAGCTTCAAATAGTTTAGAAAGTTTTTCAATACAAGTTGCGACCCTGTTCATATGGGTTTGAAGTGGCGCAAAAGGAGATTTTCCAAATAGTTTAGCAATGGTTAACATGGTATATCAACTGGCTAAAAGAGCTGTTTTTTCTTTTTCTGATAAAGGGCGGAAGGCTCCGATAGGCAGGGCCCCTAAAGTTAAAGCACCAATGCGAATGCGCTGTAAACTTTCGATGGCAAGCCCAGCTTGTTGCACAAGAAGGCGGACCTCACGTTTTTTTCCTTCCATTACAATAATTTTTAAGGTTCCTTTGCGCACTTTTGTCACTCGTATGGGTTTTACCCAAGTATCTTCTATAAAAGCGCCTTTTGAGATTTCGACTAGGTGGTCATGAGAAATTTCATTTTGCGTTTTGACAAGATATTCTTTAGGAACTCTTGCAGACGGGTGAATTACCTTTTGTGCAAAATGTCCGTCATTTGTCACGATAATAAGACCTGAGGTATCTCTATCTAAACGACCTACTGTAAATAGGCGCTCTTGCATTCCGGCAAATAGGTCTAGAACGATTTTTTTAGAACCTATGCGTTTACTAGAACAAATGTAGCCTGTTGGTTTGTTTAGAATGTAGTATACTTTTTTTTCTTCTGAAGTAAGGTCCCTTCCTTCTACAGTAATTGTATCTATGCCCCAAGACACAAGGGTCTGAGGGACACAGACAACCGCGCCATTGACCTGCACTCGTCCTGCAAAAATAAGTTCTTCACACTTTCTTCTAGAGGCAACTCCAGCGGCTGCCAATGCTTTACTTAAACGTTTTCTATCTTCCATAGAGCTTCAGAATAGGACATGTGCACGAAAAGGGCAAGCTTTACTTCAGTGGGGGTTGATGTTATTCTTTAGACCTCTTTCGAAACAGGGCTAATAGAGGAAATCGTATGTCTAAGCTTATTATGATGCGTCATGGTCAGTCTGAATGGAATCGATTGAATTTGTTTACAGGGTGGGTTGATATTCCGCTAAGCGTTAAGGGGATAGATGAAGCTGTTCAGGCAGGAAAAGCGATTGCAGAGATCCCAATCGATGTGATTTTCGTTTCCTCTCTGATTAGAGCTCAAACAACTGCTATGATTGCAATGGGTCAGCATAGGGGAGGGAAAACCCCTAGAATTTTACATCCAAACGACGATCGTTTAAGTCCTTGGGAGAACATTTATAGTAAACAAACGGAAAGCATGTGCATCCCCGTCGTTGTTTCTTGGGAATTAAACGAAAGAATGTATGGGGAGTTACAGGGGATGAATAAGCAGGAAACGATGGATCGATTTGGAAAGGATCAGGTTCAGATATGGAGACGTAGTTTTGATATAGCACCTCCTGAAGGAGAAAGTCTTGCCATGACGGCAGCGAGGGCTCTTCCCTATTTTCATGCGCGTATTGTACCTCATTTGCAATCTGGAAAAAATGTATTGATTTCTGCTCATGGAAATTCTTTACGTGCCATTATTATGTATCTAAAAGGGCTTTCAAAAGAAGAGGTGGTTAACTTGGAATTGCCAACGGGTCAACCTCTTTTTTATAAGTATGAAGAGGGAAGGTTTGTAGAAGAATGCATTACTACTTAAATCGCTATTCTACCCCATCGCTTAAAGGTGTTAGTGCGATGCACTATTTGTTTTTTGAGCTTTTTTGTGAAAAGATGCGTCCTTCTGGACGACATCATGTGCTAACACAAGAGGTGCTGCAAGATCCCTTAAAAGTTGGGGTAGAGAGGCTTGTGCGACTTGGATGTGTCCGCAAATGGCTTGAGGATGGCTTTTATGTTACCCCCGATCTTTTAGAGAGAACGCTTACTCCACGAATAGGGCTTTTCACACTGTCTCTAAGTTGTCCTTTAACTGGGATTGTTCAGCCGGTAGAAGAGCTTGCTGCTATCTGTAAAAAGCACAATGTGCTTTTTCATGTCGATGCCACGTGCGGGGATCTTTCACCTCTTAAAGATGCTAAGGTGGATTATATTACTTTTCAAGGGGGGCTGCTTGCTGAAAGTCCTTTGCGTTCTGTAGAATTTACGTCTCATGTTGGGCATTACCCATGTATTCAGGATACTTTGGAGATCGCGTATTTAAGAATGCAATATGAAAGACGGTTGTTAGAGCGATGTTGTGGTGCGACAGTACTCTTTCAGGATATGGACCGTTTAGCTAATTATTCTGTATGGCATTTTCCAGGGGTATCTTCTAGGGCTCTTCTTTACTTGTTAGAAAAAAGAGGAATTTACGCCCTTAGTGCAAAAAACGCATTGACGATCTATGACAGGTGGTTTTCCGAGTGCTCTGTCTCTTTTATTTTTCCAGAGGATTTTTCTTTAGCGCATATAGAGTATGTTGTAGATCATGTTGCCTCTTGTGTGGCCGTTTTAACAAAATGTAGTGAGGCCATTGTATGAAATGGCAGATGCATATAGATCGTCTTTCCTATAGCGGGAACCTGACGGAAGAAGATGCAAAGCAGGTCCAGGCAATTTTTATTAAGGCCTTAGGCGAAGATGCGATCTTATGTGATAAAATTGCATTTTATTGGCTTGTAGACCCCTTTGACGGGTTTATTATAGATGCGCGGTTTTCAGCCTTTGGCGGCCCGGAGCTGTTAGGGATTGGAAATGCTGTGGTCTCTACTCTTATCAATAAAAGTTACGCCTATGCTAAATGTATGGATGCTGCATTTTTAGAAAAGCATTGTGGAGCCTCTTCTCAGGCTGTTCTTGTTGCTTTAGAAAGGGGTCTTGAGCTATGTAGTCATATTCCGACGATGGAAAACACATCGCCTGTATTCTCTTCTGACGTCGAAAAAAGAAAATATCCTGGTTGGGCTCTTTTGTCTAAAGAAAAGCAGGTTGCAGTTATCACAGAGGTCATCGATGTGGAAATTGCTCCCTATATAGCTTTAGATGCTGGAGGTGTGCGCGTTTTAGACCTTATAGATGGATTAGAGGTGAGAATTGGGTACGAGGGAGCTTGCGTTGCATGTCCTTCTTCTACTGGGGCAACTTTGGATGCGATTCAACAGATTTTACAAGCAAAAGTCCATGATGAATTACGTGTTGTGCCAGACCTGAGTTTTTTTGCTTCAACTAGTCAAGAGACTAACCAAGAGCCAGAAGGTTTGTGAGAGAAAGCCCTGTATTTGTAAGAGAGGCGCTGACTCTATCGCGGACAAATAAAAATGGGAATGCCTTTTGCAGAGAAAAGCTCCAGTCTTCTGAAGGGAGCCACCCTTTCATAAGAGCTGCTCTTGCAACCGCTAAGATGAGAGCGCAGGCAATGAATGTAAGAATGATGAGGGGCGGGCATAGGGATAAAAATGATATCAGAAGTCCACTTGCTGCAACTAAAATGGCTGCAAGGCCAATAAAGTGAATGATTAGCTTTTTCTTTGCCTGTTTTACCGCAATTTCAAGCTCTTGTTCAAGACATAGGGGGCAAGGGCTGCTCTCTTCGACTAGTGCTTTTAGCTCTATCACAGTTTGATAATCGATCCTTCTAGCTAAATCTTTCATGCGGCTTTCTAGCGGTATTTTAGATGTTGGGCTAAAAAATCTATTTTTTATAAACTGGAGAGCATCTTCAGCGTTTTGGTGTTTTAAAGAGATCTTATTTAAAAACCGTATTTGTCGTATGGCCGCCACAACTTCAAAGAGGCCTCCTGTAAGGCATACGAGCATGCCAGCTCCTAGCGCTATTGGTGATAAAACAGCAAAGATGGGGATCAATGCGGGATGAGATATTTTTGCTGTGCTGAACGCGTTAATGAGTAAAAGTCCCATCGCCGTTAAAGCATATAAGACTGAGGAGGGAGTTAAAGCCAGTCGCATATTGGCATCGACAAGGGCCTCTTTGTTGTTTTGTGCGATCGCCTCTTTTCGGGCGGCGGCGGCGGCTTTAAAGGAGCTTGGTGCAAAAAAAATGCTTGTAATAGAAGGAATAGGGGAAATCCCAAGATCCATGGTATTGGTTAACCTAGCAGGATCTAATGGGATCGCAGCAGGTTCAGAAAAGGGTGTATTAGGTATAAATGTTGGCATGGGGGCTGGGTATTGCACCATTGGGTACACAGGATACATGGTAAAGGGTGAGGGTCCGTAAGAAAAGTAATATGGGTATAGCATAGTGTTTTATTGTTTTTTAATAACATTATAGTATATATTTAATTTTTTTTAAAGTTTTAATTAGTGTATTTTTAACTGATTGATAATTAGAGGGTTTTCATGTTGAACATAATGGAACTTGAAAGACTTAAGCAAAATTTGGAAATTATTGTTCCAGAGGGTGGTTTAGAGGAAAAATTAGCATGGAGCCATAAAAATCAAGTCCCTCTTAGAATTAAAATGGGCTTTGACCCCACAGCACCCGATTTGCATCTTGGTCATGCTGTTGCACTTAAGATTATGAAACAGTTCCAAGACCATGGGCATAAAGTCGTTGTGATTATAGGTGATTTTACAGCTCGTATAGGAGATCCTACCGGAAGAAATAAGATGCGGCCCCCCTTAAGTCAGGAAGAGATCAAGGCGAATGCTGAGACCTATTTGGCTCAGCTTAATAAGATTTTAGATGTGGATTTAGCAGAGATTCGTTGGAATTCCGAGTGGCTAAGTGGGATGCATTTGGATGATACATTAGGGTTAATGTCTCTTGTAACGCTATCTCAACTTTTGCAACGAGAAGATTTTCATACCCGCTATAAAAATCAAGTTCCTATCCATTTTCATGAATTTTTGTATCCAATCATGCAAGGCTATGATTCTTTAAGGATTGATGCTGATATTGAGATGGGGGGAAGAGACCAGCTGTTTAACTGTCTTATGGGCCGTGATATTCAAAGCGCGCATCAAAAAACGCCCCAAATTGTCGCTTGCGTTCCTATTTTGCGGGGTACAGATGGGCATCATAAGATGAGCAAGTCCTTGAATAATTACATCGGTCTTACAGAAGATCCTCAGAATATGTATGGAAAAGTTATGTCCATCCCTGATGCATTAATTGAGGAATACGTCCGTCTTGTGAGTACATTTTCAGAAGAACAAAGAGCTTCTTTAACGGAAGATATTAAACACAATCCGATGGAAGTGAAAAAAGAGCTAGCTTATGATATTGTAAAGCAATTTCATGGAGTTTCTGCTGCAGAAGATAGTCGCATTTATTTTTATAAACAGGTCCAATCAAGGGATGATTCGTTGATTGAATTTATTCCGGTTGCCCTTTCTTCTATTGGTCTGGAGCTTAATGGATTGACACTGCTTACGCTTTGTTTCTGTTTGCTTAAAGATAAAAGCAAGGGAGATGTAAGACGTTTGATTCAGGGAGGGGGGGTTACGATTAATTCTGAAAAAGTGCTCGATCCAGCCTTGGAAATAGGAAAGCTTGTCAGTGGAACTTTTAAGATAAAGGTAGGGAAGAGGGGGTTTTATACCATTTATGAAAAATAAGTTTAGTTTTGCTGCGTCACCTCTGCAGCATATTTTTTGTCTGCGCTCGTGCCTTGCTAATCAGCAATGATCACTCTCTCCAAACAAAAAATCTGCGCGGCTTCCTTGCAGAACTAAAACTTATTTTTCATAAATGGTATTACGAGATTGTTCAAGAGCCTTCTTAGTCACAGGTCCTATGGGTGTTAATCTAATCTCTTTATTTGTAAATACATCGGGAAAAAATCTAGAGCAGGCATCTACAGTAGAGGGACTTGAAAAATAGATCTCATCAATATGGTTCCAAGGGGGGCTGTGCGCTTTTTTTTCTGCGATTGTGTCATAAAGAGCGCGCACGCAAAAAGGAATATTTCGCTCTGTTAGATAGGTGTCAATGCATTCTCTTGCAATAGAGGATCTTGGCAAAAGAAAGTGACTGCCTTCTAAAGCCAGTGTTTCTAAAAAGGCGATCATGCCCTCCTGACAGGCAATATCTGGGATGCCGTGTACAATGTAGCCTTTTTCTAAAATGACTTTCGCCGTTGTAGGACCAATAGCATATATGGTTTTTTGTGCTAACATTTCTTTTGTGCAGTGGCTTAAAAAGATCTCCGCTGCGTGTTTGCTTGTTAAAATAATATGGGAATGACACTGTTCTACTAGGGGATTGTGGACAGGTCTTTTTTTTATTGTTAGCAGTGGATAGTGATACATAAAGCTGCTGGGTGGGGTGCTTCCAAGATATAGAATTTCTTTATGCATAGGGGCGAAAAAAGCGGCCATTTCCAGATCATCTTCGCGCGCAACAACCGCAAGTCTTCCTTGAAGAGGTGATAGATTTTCTTCAAGCGCAATTTGATATGGAACTTTGAGCCCAAGTCGTAGAAGTGCTGCCTCTGCGATCACAACGCCATCAAGAGAGCCTGTTTCTATCATTTTCATTCTTTTTTCTATCGTTCCACGGATATCTATGCACTCTGCATCTGGCAGCAGGCTCTTTATAGATACGTGTCTGCGCATGGAGGAGGTGCCAATGCGAGCGCACGGCTTTAGGGTCTCTAAAGGCGCCTTTAAGACGAGAATGTCTCGATTGCTAATATTTCGTGTTAAGGCTACAAGAGAAAGTCCCTTAGGAAGAGGGTCTGGAAGATCTTTTGCTGAATGAATTGCGATGCGCGCTTTTCCAGATAATAGGTACTCATCGATCTCTTTTGTGAAAAAATTTGTTTTTTCCATCTCCATGAGAGATGAATGTTGATCTTTATCTCCTGTAGTATCAAGGTAGCTGCATACAAAGTGGCTATCGGGGTGTATTGTTTTTAGCATCTCTTGCACTTCGCTTACTTGGGCACGGGATAGGGGAGAGCCTCTGGCTACAACAGAGATGGACATCTGTTCCCTGTCGGTTGCTCTGGGGGCGCGCCAATGCAGGTGTCAATGACCTCTTCAACTTTGTCAACCCCAATAAGAGAGATGTTTTTTTTGAAGTCAGTATGTTCGAGCCCTTCTTTAGAGCGCCTGGGCAAGACACACTTTGTAAATCCCATGTGCAGAGATTCTTTTAGCCTTCCCTCAATTCTTGGAACACTACGCACCTCGCCACCTAACCCTACCTCTCCCAAAATGACCATGTCGGGATCTATAGGCCAGTTGCAAAAAGAGGAGGCGATGGCAAGGAGTACGCCAAGATCTGCAGCAGGCTCAGAAATTTTAAAGCCCCCAGCTACAGAAACAAAAACATCGCAGTGATGTAAGGGGTAGCCCATCCGTTTTTCTAGAACCGCAAGCAAAAGAGCAAGACGGTTGGAATCAATTCCAGTTGATCTTCGTGTGCATGTTGAAAATGCAGAGGAGGCAACAAGCGCTTGTACTTCAATGAGCAGGGGTCTTGATCCTTCAACAGTTGGAATGATGACAGACCCTGTGACCTCTTTTTTCCGTTCTTGAAGAAAAAGGGCAGAAGGGTGAGCTACCTCTGTAAGGCCCTCTGCTTGCATTTGAAAAAGGGCGATTTCATCTGTTGGTCCAAAACGGTTTTTAACAGCACGAAGCATGCGGTAGCCGTGTTGCCTATCCCCTTCAAAATCTAAGACTGTGTCCACAAGATGCTCTAATACTTTGGGGCCTGCAAGGTCGCCTGTTTTGGTCACATGTCCAATCAAAAAAGTGGAAATATTTAATCCTTTAGCAATATGCATACACTCTGTTGCTATTTCTCTCACTTGAGATACAGTTCCCGGAGCGGAAGAGAGTTCTCCTTTGTATACAATTTGCACAGAATCAATGATCAGTACATCGGGTTTTAATTTTTCGATATGGGCGCGTATAGAGCTAAACAGAGTTTCACTTAAGATAAAAAGAGAAGAGCTTTGTAGCCGCAGTCTACGTGCTCGTAGTGATGTTTGCTCCGCCGATTCCTCTCCACATACATAGAGAACAGTTTTGCCCTGTTTGGAAAGATTGTGAGAGACTTGAAGCATTAAGGTGGATTTGCCAATGCCCGGATCTCCACCAACAAGAATAAGGCATCCCGGGACAAGACCACCACCTAGTACCCTATCAAATTCTTCCATTGAAGTAGAAACTCTAGGGTAGTGAACATCTTCTATTTCAGAAAGCAACATCGGGCGGGAGGGAGAGGAAAGAGTGGTGTCAAAACGTTTAGTTGGGGCTTGAATTTCCTCTGCGTAGGTATTCCACTCTTGGCATGCGCTACACTGACCAGACCATTTTGGCTGTGTATGCCCACAGCTATTACATGACCATATGGAGCGCGTTTTTGCCATAAATTTTATATCATTTGAAGTGTTCTAAGAGCTTCAGCGGCAGCTGCTTGTTCTGCCTGTTTTTTAGAAGAGCCAATACCCATTCCCATTTCTTGCGTATCTATGAGTGCTATGACATGGAAAATTTTACTATGGTCTGGGCCCTCTTCTTTTACAATTTTATATTCCGGAGGTTTTTGATGTTTTTTTTGTGCGTAGTCTTGCAGCTGCGCTTTCCAATTTGTAGAGGGGGCTTCTAGGAAAGAAGAGAATTGGCTTGCGCATTTTTCAAGAAAAAAAGTGCGCGCGGATTCAAAGCCTCCATCAAGATAAATCGCTCCTATTAACGCTTCAAAAAGATCTGCCACAATACTGCTACGCCCTTTGCCATCATTTCTTCTTTCTCCCTTGCCTAAAAGCAGGTAGGCAGAAAGCCCAAGGGACTCTAGGTAAGCGACACAGGAACCAGCTTCTACAAGATGAGATCTGGCATGTGAAAGGTACCCTTCAGATTCGAGGGGGAATTGCTGATATAGATAATCTGCGACAATTAAACCCAGAACCGAGTCGCCTAAAAATTCCAGACGTTCGTTGTGGCATTGTATACTTTCTTTATGCTCATTAACATAGGATCTATGGACAAAGGCTAGTTCAAGAAGGTTTTTGTTAACAAATGTGTAGCCCAGGATATGTTCGATGTCGGATAAAGAAGAGAGAAGAGACTCTTGCAATTGCATAGACAGTTTTTTGTTTTTATTAGGCTTAGTAACCCAAAATTCAGGTTAGTAAACAAACGGAAGAGGTAGGATTCGAACCCACGGTCGGTTTCCCGACTGCTGTTTTCAAGACAGCCGCAATAGGCCACTCTGCCACTCTTCCGTATCTATCTACATGGCATAGAGTAGCGATATTTAGAAATAAAATCCATTCGAAAAAAATCTTGATTCTGAAAAGGTAGGGGTGTAACTTAAAAAATAAAAAGGGTGTAATCATTTATGAAATGGGTATGTTTGATTTTTACTTCTGTGGTGGGGTTTGTATACGGTCAAGATAATGGGTTTTCTTATGAGATGCCTGTTCCAGAGCAGCTAGAGGAGAATTATCATTCTTCTTTGATTGCGGAGGCCTTTGTGCCGATTGACGCCCCCTTTGTGAACGCTGAAATTCCAACATTTGCTGTAACTGAAGATTCTTCTATAGCTCTTTTGGAAGAGGCAAGTGTGCCAGAGTGGTTAAACTTTTCTATAGATTTTAGGGATGTTTTTTCTGGTGCTCCCTGGATTTATTCCATTATGTTGGTCTTGTCTTTTGCCTCCTGTTTCATTTGGCTCTATAATATTTTATCGATGAAAAAAAGTTTTTCTTCAGCGGACAGCATTATAAAGTCTTTGCGACACCATTTGCATAGCAATCGTTACGAGGAGGCAACGCTTTTGTGCAGCGAGCACCACCTTCTTGTCTGTAATATGGTGAAGGCTGCGATTAAAGCACGCAAGCTTGGCGGGTGGATGATGCTGGAGACAATGCGCGCAGAGGGAAAAAGATATACGCTCCCTTTTTGGCAGAGACTTGGACTTCTCAATGACATTGCGATTATTGCGCCGATGTTGGGACTACTGGGCACAGTCCTTGGGATGTTTTATGCTTTCTACGATATGGATCGGTCTATGACAAGTTTATCGCACCTTTTTGATGGTCTTGGAGTGTCTGTTGGGACAACGCTTGCAGGACTTTGTGTTGCAATTGTATCTTTAGCTTTGCATGCGATTGGAAAATATAGACTCGTATCGGCTTTGAGTCGCGCAGAGGCGCAAGCTGAGGGATTAACACAATATTTAGCGGATGTGCATGTATGATAGAGCTAATACCTGAAGAAGAACTGCGTCGGCATACTGGTATTAATTTTGCCCCAATGGTCGATTTTTTATTTTTGATTATTGCTGTTTTTGCAGTGCTGCTTGTCGCAAGATCGGCGCTTTACCATACAGATGTGAGTCTTGTCACGGCAAAACCTGCAAAGCACGATACCTCCATTCCCCAGTTTTATGCGGCAGCCCCTATTGTATTGAGCGTTTTAGAGGATGGATCGTATAAATGGATCGGCCCTTTTCAAGAGTATTTGATGTCAGATGTTCAAGCTGTGCAGCAGCACCTGATCCCGCATAAAGCAGAAAAACCGAAAATTCTTTTAAAAGTCGATAGGCATGCCTCTTGGGATGCTGTAGCGCAGCTAATCTTTGCTGTTAGAGAGGCTGGATTTCCAGTATATCCTCTATACGAAGCGCCAGAGGAAATGCAACCGGCTATCCTGCGAGGCGCTGCCCCTTAGAACAATCGGGCCCTCAAAAAAAATTCTTCTGCCGGAAATGTATTTTTTTGTATCGTTGTCGGAAGAACTGAAATAACAGGATGGCAGGATAGACAGGATGGAGAAAAATATTTAAAAACATGTTCTTCTCATCCTGTCTATCTTGCCATCCTGTTATTTCAGTTCTTCCGATTTGAATGTGACCGTGCCTTTCATAATCCCCCTGTGACTAACGTGTGAAAATAGATTAGGAATCAAAACTATAAAAAAGAAGGATTCATGAATAAGGTGAATGTGAAAGAAAAATTCAGACTGTTTGATCAATCTTGGACTCCGAAAATCCTTGGGGAATTAAATAGAAATTATATTAAAATTTTCAAAGCAAAAGGAGATTTTGTTTGGCATCAGCATAAAAACGAGGATGAATTCTTTTTTGTGATTTCAGGGCAGCTGAAAATTAAGCTTAGGGATCAAGAGATCACTCTTAATGAGGGAGAGTTTTTTATCGTTCCTAAGGGTGTAGAACATCTACCGTATGCGGATGAGGAGGCGCATGTGCTTCTTTTTGAACCTAAGCAGGTTCTTAATACCGGAGATGCTATTTCCGAAAAAACAGTAGAAAAACTAGAGTGGCTGTAGGGATATATATGCGCCTTGGTTATGTCATTATTTATGTTGAAAATGTGTCTGCAACGGTGTCTTTTTATCAAAAGGCGTTTGGATTAAAGGAGCGATTTGTGCATGAAAGTAATCAGTATGCAGAAATGGAAACAGGAAATACCTGTTTAGCATTTGCTAATGAAGAGTTTGTGCAAAATTCTCATCCATTCTGCGTCAACCGAAAGAATGCACAAGCTGCGGGAGCTGAAATCGCATTCGTTGTTGATAATGTTAAAGACGCTTTTAAGCATGCTGTTTTAGCGGGGGCTATTCCAGTTGTAGAGCCCGAGAAGAAGCCTTGGGGACAAACTGTAGCATACGTTCGTGACACCAACGGCTTTATCGTGGAAATCTGTAGTGAGATTGTTACGTGATTCTCAGCCGTAGTTTTTCAAAAGGATTGGCTGCAATTAGCAGTTCTTCGTACTTGTCTACGGAAATATTGATTTTGCCTCTTTCGTATTGAGCATAGGCATTAGGGGATTTTGATCCTAAGCGTTTGGAGGCTTCTCTAATTGTAGAGCCGCTTTTTTCTCGTTGTCTTATTAATGAAAGAGCTAATAATAATCGATTATTATTAGTTGTAATTCCAATCACATTTTTTTTGTAGTCGATAACGGTTACGATGAAATCTTTGCTGATTTCATCCTCAAAATAGGTTTTCATCATTTCAAGAATTAGATTTTCTACCATCAACAAAGTATCTTTGCGTGTTTTGCCTTGAGACAGTACATCGAGAGCTGGAATTTCAATGAGCCAAAATTTGCCGTCTTTCCAGATTTTTCCTTCCATTTCCATATTAATTTTCCCGAGGAGGGTTGATTTTAGCCTTTTTTAGAATTTTCTTTGCTAGCATTTCGTTTATTTCAGTATGTCGTGGTACGAATTCGAATAGTTCCCCATTTGTCCAAGCGTCATGATTGCCCCCATGTCTTGCAAACCGCCATCCAGATTCACGAAGTTGTCTTTCCAGATCTTTTTTCTTCACTAGCTCTTCCTTGAGATTGTACATGATTTTATATACAAATGCAATTGAAAGCAAAGTATATATTTAATATGTTGCGCCTAAGAAGGTTAAGAAATATTTGTGTTATTGCGCAATTTCTAAAAAAGAAAGTCCTTTGATAAGGGATTTGAAACGTCCAAAAGATTATGCGTCTGAAAAAACATAATTAGGCCCCCGCAAGAGGTTTATTTTTACTAGACGGCCTGGATCTGTTTGCTCCCCTGGGGACGCAGGGGACTTTGCCAAATCGATCCTCCTGCGGAAGCCCTTATATAATACT
>CAMFJP010000001.1 GCA_945957075.1 uncultured Chlamydiae bacterium | reverse complement strand
CAGGCCTAAAATGTGTATTGAGGTGTCTTTCATCCAGGAGGAAATTTCGATGCCTGTTCCAAGAAGGATGTTTTCTTGTTCTGCAATAGGGAAGGCGGTTTCGTAGGCAGAGAGAGTGTCGTGATCTGTAATGGATAGTCCAGATAGACCCTGTTTTTTTGCCTCCTTAATTAGCTGTTCTGGTGTTAAGATGCCGTCGGAACATGTGGTATGTGTGTGTAAATCGGCTCTAAAATTAGGAGATAAAAGGGACAAAGCGTACCTCCATTTCAAGCTCAATGCCTGTGCGCGTATTAACTTCGGTTTTAATGTGCTGTGCAAGAGCTAAAACGTCAGCAGCGGTGGCAAAACCTTTGTTAACGATGAAATTGGCGTGGACGGGAGAGACGCTAGCTCCTCCATAAGAGTGCCCTTTAAGGCCGCACCGTTCGATAAGGGCTCCTGCGGAATCTCCGGGAGGGTTTCGAAAAATGCAGCCACAGGACAGATCATTGTAGGGTTGTGTCTTTTTGCGATACGCAATGATCTCTAATTGCCTGTTTCTTGCAGAATCTTGCTTTTCCAGAGTAAAGGTTGCGGATACAATGGCTCCCTTCATGGATTGAAAGCTGGATGTTCTATAAGAAAAAAAGAGTTCTTCTTTTGTAAAAGTTTGTATTTTAGTGTCGGAATGTACAAAGGTAACTTCTTTGAGAGCATGTGCGGTCTGCTGGCCATTTGCTCCCGCATTCATGTAGATGGCGCCTCCAACGGTTGCTGGGATGCCGCTTGCAAATTCAAGTCCAGAAAGCCCCATTTTAGCAAGTTGAGTCCCTAAAAGAGAAAAGCTGTAGCCTGCACCGACAAATACGGTATTGTCCTTGCATTCCATAAAAGCAATTTTATTTGCAATCACAAGACCATTAAACCCTTTGTCGTCAAATAGAGAATTTGAGCCCTTGCCTAAGACGAAAAAGGGGAGAGAATGCTCCTTTGCATAACAAAGTAGCGCTTGCATCTCTTTGATTGTCTTGGCCTCAGCATAGTAGGCTGCTGGACCTCCGATTCCAAAGGTTGATAATCTACTTAGCGGAACATTGTTCTGCAGGGGAGGGAGCATAAAGCGCATCCAAAAGAGCGTTAACAAAGTTTGCGGCTTCGTGAGTCGCAAATTTTCTAGATAGGCGAATCGCTTCCGATATGGCAACTTTTGGAGGGACATCGCCGCTATGAAAGAGTTCGAACACACCAAGGCGTAGGATGTTGCGCTCAATTCTTGGTATTCTTTCAAAGCTATAGTCTTGTGCTACACTTGCAATAAGTGTGTCTAGAGTCTCTTTTTTTTCCCATATTTGCTCTTGCTTTTCCATAGCCAATCTGACGATTTTTTTTGTTACAGCAAGCTGCTCCATCAGCAGAAAAAGTCCCCCTTCACCCGGGTCGACTGCAAAGTCTCGGCTATAGAGTAGCTGAAAGACTATTTCTCGAAACTTTTGTTGTGAAAACGCCATGTTGTGAAGCGTATCACATCTTTTTGTTTTCTCTCGAGCATTCTCTTTGCTATAATGGATTTTATGAAGGGAATTTTTCTAGATAGCGAGACAAATGGGTTAAATCCCTATCGGCATTGTCTTATTGAAATAGCCTATAAAATTATTGATTTAAGGTCTGGTGCTGAGGAGGCTTCATTTCAAGCGGTTGTATATCAAACACAAAGCGCTTGGAAGGCAAGTGATCCCGCAAGTCTTGCTATTAATGGATTTACTTACGATGAAGTGCAAGCTGGAATACCGATTGCTGAGGTCTCTTTATCTGTTCAAAAAGATTTTAATGCACATTCTATAAAAAGGGGGGAGGCTGTATTTGTTTGTCAAAACCCCTCATTTGATCGTAGCTTTTTTGCTCAGTTGATTGATCCCTCTCTCCAAGAGAGACTCCATTTGCCCTACCATTGGCTCGATTTGGCTTCGATGTATTGGGCTGAGAGTATGCGCTCTGGACGAAAAGAGCAAAAAAAACTTCCATGGAATACCGGGTTTTCTAAAGATAAGATTGCAGCGGTTTATGGAATTCCTCCCGAGTCTACACCCCATAGAGCCATGCAGGGGGTCGAGCATTTGATTGCTTGTTATTCGGCCGTTGTGGGTTTTTCTTGCTAGTTTTTTAACTAGTTTTGTATACTTCGGCCATCATCAATTTTTGGAAAGACATTTATGGGACCAACATACCATCCTAGTAAAAAGAAGCGCCAGACCACATGCGGATTTCGCAAGAGAATGAAGACTGCAAACGGCAGGAAGATCATCAACCGTCGTCGCAGAATCGGCAGAAAAAGACTGTCTGTCTAGGGACTACGTTTCCTAAACAGGTTAGGATTAGAAAAAGCAAACATTACGTTGCTGTCTTTAAAGCAAAAAAAAGATGGCAGGGTAGTGTCTTTACTATAGATTATAGAAAAGGCTTTTCTCTTTGTCCAAAGCTTGGTGTTACTGTGTCAAGAAAGTATGGGAAGGCCCATATGCGGAATCGGTTTAAGCGCGTAGTCCGCGAGGCTTTTCGTCTGAGTCTATTGACCATGCCGTCCGACCTTGAGATGAATATTTCACCGCGGATTCCAAAAGTTTCTGTGTCCATGCACGATGTGAACGTAGACTTATCATTGTTTTTAGCCTATGTCGAAAGGAAGAGAGCTTAACGTAGAGCAGAGGCGCGCTGTGACTACAACCCGTGGTCGCGTTTTAATTTTAGCGGGTGCTGGAAGCGGTAAAACAACAGTCTTAGCTCATCGAATAGCGCATCTTATACATGAAGAGAATGTTCCGCCCCGTTTGATTTTGGGTCTTACATTTACAAATAAGGCGGCGCAGGAGATGCGCGAGCGTACCGCCCGTCTTGTGGGTCATGGCTGTGCAAAGCAGGTGACTCTTAGCACATTTCATAGTTTTTGTTGTAATATTTTACGTAAAGAAATTCACCGTCTTGGATACACCCCAAAGTTTACTTTATATGATGAAAGAGATGTCAAGCGCCTTGTAAAGCGTCTTGTTCATAATATGCTAGATCATGAAGGAGAGCTTCCTAGTTTAGAGAGCACATTTTCAAAAATTTCATTTGCAAAAAATAGAGTCCTCTCCTTTGACGACATAGAAAGAGAGGCCCCCTCTTGGCATGATCATTTTACCTCCGAAGTGTTTACGAATTTAAATGTGTGTATGCGCGCTTATAACGCCGTTGATTTTGATAATCTGCTCGCATTGACATTGCAGCTTTTTGAGAAGCACCCAGATGTTTTAGAGACATATCAAGAGCGGTTTCAGCACATCATGATTGATGAGTATCAAGATACCAACCCCATTCAGTATCGATTAGCTGCCCTTTTATCACAAAAATACAATAATCTTTGTGTTGTTGGGGATGACGATCAATCTATTTATGGGTGGAGGGGCGCCGAGATTAAAAACATTTTAAATTTTTCAGCGACAAGTACGATTACATTGGAACAAAATTACAGGTCAACGCCTACGATTTTAGATGCAGCATCTGCACTAATTGCGCATAACACGCACAGGCATCCAAAAAGACTAAGAAGCAATAAGACTTCAGGGGATAGCATTGCTATTTTTCACGCCCCTTCAGAAATTGAAGAGGCGCAGGCAATTGCACGAAAAATTGTTGAGCTGCGTCAAGAAAAGCAGCTGGCATGGAAGGACATTGCTATTTTATATCGTTCTAATATCCTGTCCGCCCCTTTAGAAGTCGCTCTTATGCAGGCTGTTTGGGAAAATAATGGGGTGTGGATGCGTGGCATTCCCTTCCAGGTCTTTGGGGGTATGCAGATGTATGATCGCAGTGAGATCAAAGACCTTGTTGCCTATTTTCATGTGGCATGCAATCCGCAAGATCAAGAATCTCTTCTTAGGATTGTAAATGTTCCAAGAAGAGGTATTTCTGACCAAGCACTCGATAAAATTACACAGATAAATAGATCACAAAATATTCCGCTTTATGACGTTTTGAATAAAGTTACGCATTATGTTCCCGATTTATCCTCAAAGGCTATTCAAGGAGTTCATAATTTTTTAAAAATTATAGAGACCTTGAAGCAAAAGTGTGTTTTATTGCCCATGAAGCAGGTGGCTTTATGGCTTCTTGAGGCGATAGATTATCAAAAAGCGATTGCCGAAGAGGTGAAAAGCGAAAAAATGCGGGCCTTCAAATGGGAAAATGTACTCGGGTTTTTAGATGCGTTGCCAGATGACCTTGTAGGCGAGGAAGCTCTTTATGAATTTTTGCATGAGATGGGCATACAAGGTGGTCCTGAGTATAAAAAACATAAAGAAATTCGCGATGCCGTTCAACTCATGACATTTCATAGCGCTAAGGGTCTTGAATTTGAAGCCTGTTTTTTATCAGGCCTTGAAGATCACATTGTTCCTCATGAAAAAAGCCTTCTTGATACTGGTGTTGAGGAGGAAAGAAGGCTCCTTTATGTTGCGATAACCAGAGCAAAAAAATATCTCACGTTGAGCATGGCCTGTACTCGTAAAAAAATGGGCAAACAAATCACATGTACACCCTCTAGGTTTTTATTTGAGATTCCTCAGCACCTTCTTCATGTCACCTCTTGGAAGTAGAGACTTTTGTTTGTAAAACTTGGGTGATCTCTTAGATACTCTTCTGCTCTAGATACTCTTTCTAGGTATGCAGGAATACATCCGCGTCTTGCTTCTGGGCTTTGCATGCGATGGATTTCAGTGATATTTTTTTGATAATACTCTTGTAGATCATCTTCTGACATTTTCAACCGAGATCTTGCCTCTGGATGTCTTGAAAGGTATGCATGCAGTATGGCAAAAAGACATGTGCTTGTATCAAATCCGAGCAAATTACCGGCATCTTCGATTACCTCGCTAAAAAAGGCCTCTTCCCATCCAGGGATACTTGAAAATGTTAAAAAATTATCTATAGTTAAGATATCATTTGCTTTAACCAATGTGGATACATGTCTTTGTATATCCGGTTGAGCTGCAAGGGAGCGCAGTGTTTCTTTTGGAGCTGTGTTTAAACGGTTAAGGCATTCGAGTTGTTGTTGGTCAAAACAGAGCCAGCCAAGCGCGTCTGTGTGCACCATATGCGCGGCGCAGTATTCCTCTAGAGCCTGCATTGCTTGGGGTGTTGGTCCCTTAACAGGGTGTATGGTTGTTGTTTTTTTTCCTGTTGCGAGCTGTAGTGCTCTTGCTTCTTTATCTTTTTCGCTTATTCTTTCGGATTCTACAAGCCTTGCGCATAAATAGGAGAATTTTTCTAATAAGATATCTTCGTAAGGGCAGCTTTCAACAGTTCCTCTATATGCTTTATAAGTAGACTCCGGAAACTGTTGTTTTACGGGAGTATGACACCAAATGATATTTGGCGTGGAATGTGGATTCATTTGCATATAGATGCGTATATAAGAGGGGATGTTAGACAGATCGACTGTATGGACCGATTCTTCATTTAAAAATCTAAGATCTGTAATGTCTCCAACGGTTGCGATGATGTTTCCAGATTTTGCCAGCTGTTGTATCTGCAGGAAGAGATTGTCATCATGTAGACACTCAAATCCTTCAAGTCCAGGTAGCTCCAGCCATGTTAGATCTGTGCTATAAAATAAAGCTACAAAGTCCTCTAAATGAGATAAGTAATATGTTTTTGTTTCTTCAGACATCATGCTCTCTGTGATGTTAGTGCGGAGATGATCGATTAATTGTTTTCCTTCTTGTGTTGCTAAAAGGCTTTTTTTAAATGCGTATAATCGATCCGTGTCAAGTTTTTCGGCTGAGCAAAAAGGTGTGAAATCATGTTGTAGTTTTTGGATCAATTCTTTGGAAAAAAATTGAGCAAATTCCTCTCTATTTTTTGAAATTTTAAATAATAAGGTGATGAAATCTACATAGGCTTTAGCTCGTGGATTGATATCTCTTGCAACAAGGCCGTGGCACTTTTCAGGGGCTACTTTTAGTAGCATTTCTAAATCAGAAAAGCAGCGTTTGGTTCCCGTAGATACAATAACGCCGGGAGCTTTTGCTTTGCTTATGTGAGGCAAGATGGCAGAGCAGTTCCATTCATTTGGGCTTAAAAAATCCTTAAAAGGGACAGGGGCGTAAATATTTACGTCATGTAAGCAAGAGGTGCTTAAGCGCTGTTCTAGTCCTACATATAACGGTGTTACAGAGTGTCCTTGAAAGGTTGAGACTTCGGGTGTTGAAATATATTGTGTTAATAGTGGCGTGTCAGTTGTTGGATTTATTGGTGTAAAATGTTGATTTTGAAAATTAAAATTAATTGAATGCATATCAAACCTAATTATATTGTTATAATAATTGAATATTATAATACAAAATTGGTCTGAAGTAAATTAAAGTTCAATATGGGATGTTTAAAATATTATATAGTTTAAATTTTAATTTTACAGATAAGAGTTGATGATTTCGTGGCCCCCGCTTAATAGGGGAGTTGAATCCAGGTTCTCTAGAGGAATCCACATGTATGTTAAGTGTTCTTTTGAAATTTGGACGCATGGGTACGTATCTATTTGATTATGAAAAAGATGTATCGTATAATCTATATCAGGTTTGCGTATATATAGAGAGCCTGCATGTTCTAAGGGGGTGTTAAGATAAATGCCTGTTTCTTCTGCAAGTTCTCTATAGGCTGCTTCCAAAGGCGTTTCTCCAGGTTCTAGCTTTCCTCCTGGAAGGCCCCATCTATAAGGTTCTTGTTTATGAGGTGGGTTTTGTAAAATTAAAATAGTAGTTTTTACAAGTATCCTGCAGGCAGAAACTTCTATTTTAGGACAAAAATCTATGGGTTTTTCTGTAAGAACGATACAAGACATATGCAGTTTTTCTCTTATCATAACAGATAAAAGGTGTTTTGAAAATAACAATTATTCCTTTCGCTTTTTGGTTCAATAGGCTAAAATCTGTCCATATATTTTGAGAGAAGGTAAATGTCAAAAAAAGCTTACATTATCGGAACAGGTTCTTACTTGCCTCAGCGGATTTTGAGTAATCAAGATTTGGAAAAGCTTGTCGATACAACCGATGAGTGGATTGTAACGCGCACAGGGATGAAAGAGAGGCGTCTTGCAGAGGTAGATGAGTTTTCATCCGATATGGGTAAAAAAGCGGCGCTGAGGGCGTTAGATAGTGCAGGTCTTTGTGTTGGTGATATAGATCTTATTTTGGTTGCGACCATTACTCCAGATCATATTTTTCCAAGTACAGCTTGCTTTTTGCAGGCCCAGCTGGGAGCTGACAAGGCTGCAGCTTTAGATGTCCAAGCTGCATGTACTGGTTATTTGTATGCACTTTCTTTGGCAAGAGCGCATATTTTATCAGGGGCTGCGCGCAATGTGCTTATCGTTGCAACAGAAAAACTTTCTTCTATTGTCGATTATACAGATCGGGGCACCTGTATTCTTTTTGGAGATGGGGCCTCTTCATGTGTTGTTTCCTCTACGCCAAAGGGGTTTGAGGTCCAAGAGATTTCTTTGGGAGCCGATGGACTCCAGGCAGAACTGCTTTCTTTGCCGGCTGGAGGATGTCGTATGCCGGCCTCTACGCAAACGGTTATGGATAAGCTTCATTATTTACGCATGGATGGAAAAGAGGTGTTTAAGCACGCCGTGCGCCGCATGGAGCATGCCTCTAAACAGTGTATGGAAAAAATGGGGCTTTCTGAAGCAGAAATTAGTTGGCTTGTTCCCCACCAGGCAAATATACGCATTATAGAATCCCTTGCAAAACGGTTTTCTTTGCCTATGGAAAAGGTGTTTTTGACGATTCATAAATATGGAAATACCTCAGCATCATCTATTGGTATTGCGTTAGATGAACTTGTTCGGACGCAGAAATTAGAGAAAGGGGAGCATGTCCTACTTGCTGCATTTGGTGCGGGGCTGACTTGGGGCGCTGGTGTGCTTACAATGACAGGAGAGTGCTAATGGTTGCTTTTTTATTTCCAGGTCAGGGGTCTCAATACCCTGGGATGATACAAGATCTTTATAAAGATTTTGCTGTCGTAAGGCGTGCAGTTGAAGAGGCGAGCGATGTTTTAAAAATGGATGCTGCGCACTTTTTGTTTGCGTCTACAGCAGAGGAGTTAACGCGCACAGATAAAAGTCAGCTGGCTATTTATCTTTCGAGTATGGCAATTTTTCGAGCGCTTGCAGAGTGTATTCCGGAGCTGCAGCCAGTAGTATGTGCAGGCCTGAGTCTTGGAGAGTACACGGCCTTGACAGCCTCTGGAAAAATGTCTTTTGCAGAGGGTCTTTTGCTTGTCAAAGCTAGGGGGGAGTACATGCAAGAGGCATGCCTTGCAAGAAAAGGCTTTATGGCAGCGGTGCTAGGGCTTGATTGTAGCGCTGTAGCTTGTGCTTTGCAAGAGGTCTGTGATGTATGGGTTGCTAACATCAACTGTCCTGGACAAGTTGTGATTGCAGGGGACGTTTTGTCTATGGAAAAAGCCGTTTGTGTATTGAAGGAAAAGGGAGCTAAAAAGCTGATTCCGCTCGATGTTGCAGGTGCTTTTCATACACAGTTTATGAAGAGTGCACAAGAAAAACTGCGCCTGCCGCTTGAGACCCTTCATCTTCAAGAAACAAAGGTTGATATTGTGATGAATGCAGTTGGGGATTTTGTGACCGATCTTTCTGCAATCCGCGATCTTTTGATTGCCCAAGTGGTGTCTCCCGTTCTTTGGCAAGCAGGGATTTTGGCGATGGAGTCTCATGGGATTTTGCTGTATGTGGAAGTTGGTTGCGGAAAAACACTCTCTGGTATGAATCGCAAGATAGGCGTTCAAGGAAAAACCCTGAGTATTGGGTCCACAGCGGATATTGTACAACTAGAGGAAGAATATGCAGCTTTTAAAAAATAAACGGGTCCTCATTACAGGAGGAACTTCCGGTATTGGTAAGGAGATGGCAATTCAGTGTGCAAAGCAGGGGGCACACGTTTGTATTTGGGGTACTCATGCTGGGAGAGCCGAAGAGGTAAAGCAGCGTCTGCAAGAGGCTAGGTGTGATGCTGAGCAGGTGTTTTTAGCTCATATCGTCGATGTCGCGCATAAACCCTCTGTCGATACAGCGGTTCTTAACCTTTTAACGATGTGGCCCCAGGTGGATGTCCTTATTAACAATGCGGGCATTACAAGAGATGGCCTTTTAATGAAAATGAAAGAGGAAGATTGGGATCTTGTACTCGCAACCAACTTAAAGTCTGTATATAATCTTTGCCAAGCTCTTGTAAGGCCTATGATGAAGGCGCGCTCTGGTAGTATTATCAATATTTCTTCTGTTGTGGGCTTGACAGGAAATGCGGGTCAAGTGAATTATGCTGCTTCCAAATCGGGCGTAATTGGTTTTACAAAGGCATTAGCACAGGAGCTTGCATCGCGCACGATTCGTGTTAATTGTATTGCCCCTGGGTTTATTGAAACACCCATGACGGATGCTTTAACGCCAGAGCAGCGCGAAGAGATTTTAAAACAGATCCCTTTAAAACGTATGGGGTCTGCGGAAGAGGTGGCGCATGCCGCTGTATTTCTTGCCAGCGACCTTGCTCAATACATCACAGGGCAAGTGTTAACGGTAGATGGTGGAATGGTAATGTAGTTTGAGAAAAAAAGGAAATGGTATGACAATAGAACAAGAAGTCATGGACATTGTTGTCGAGCAGCTTGGCGTTGATGCCGCCGAGGTGACGTTAAGCAAGTCCTTTGTGGAGGATCTCAATGCGGATTCTCTAGATCTTACAGAGCTCATCATGACATTTGAAGAGCGCTTTGGTTTTGAGATCGCCGAGGAAGAGGCTGAAAAGCTGAAGACAGTAGGCGATGTTGTGACGTATATTAAAGCAAAACAACCCGCTTAATCTAAGCATGTTGTAATACGTCTTTGCTAAAAAAGGAGATGCCCCACGGGCATCTCCTTTTTTTTGTTTAAACTGGAACTTCATTTTGGAGTACGGAATAACACCCATTGTTCAAGTTCATACGTACTGGGATTCCGAGGCCTGGATGGAACGTGTCTACAGCGGAATCGCAATACTCAAATGGGGCTGCAGAGTCTATGGAAACTAGGCATTGTGATGTTGGCCTAGCTGTTTGTGGTGGTAGCGTTTGCCAGCTGACATGTAGAGGGATGCCAAGCAGCTTAGCCTTATGTTTTGCCATTGCAATAATAGCATCTTTAACTTGCGGATCAAGGACGGGTGGATATAGTCTTTCTAAGAAAAGGGCGGGTGCTTCGGGCCCTCTATCTGTTTGTGTCAGCATTAGTCTAAGTAGTCCTCTTGCAACCGGTTTTCCATCGGGAGTTTTGACGATGATCATCCGATTTTTGGGATCGAGGACATAGGCCATAAGGCACTGATTTGAAAAAGAGTCAGCGTATACAGATTGGCAACTTCCTGGAATTAGTGTCGGAGCTAGAAAGAGCATCTCTGGGTCATCGGTCTCAACAACCTGAAGGGCGCTTGTTGGGTTGGCAGATGATGTATCTAGTTGTTGTATAAGATGTTGAATATCTCTTGTAAATTGTGAGCCGGCACAATCTGGTAGAGATTTTAGAGCTGTTTCTATGTTTCTTAACTTCTCTATCGCGTCTGCTTTAGATGGAATGGGATGGGAGATACTTTCGATTAGAAGCTCTTCTAGAGGCGTTGGGGATCTTGTTATTGTAGCTGGACCGTTTGTTAAGATAGCGTGTAAGCGTGGCAGCAGGGTTTCTAGATGGGTCAGGTGATTGTCTGTAATTAGAGCAGTATAGAAAATCTCTTTTAAGTTAGGGGGGGCAGAAGCACTTTTATCTGTACGGGTAATTAGCTGAGACAGTGGACATGCAACTTCTTGAGACCACATTTCAAGTAGGCGTGGGGAGGAGAGACGTTCTACCTCATGCATATGCTTTGTTTTTGCGCGTCTTAGCTCTTGCCAAGCCTGTGGACCATCGAATATAGCCTGGATAAATTGTGCGCATCCTTGAAGCAGTCTGTCTTTTTCTAGAGAGGGGGGAAGGTCCCGATTCAGTTGAAATATGTACTGTATGAGAGCGTAAGGGTCTTGCCATGTATTAAACGTTTTTAGATAGCGTTCTAAAAAGTCTTGTGGCATGGAGGGTAGGATGTCCTGTGCGAACGTGCTAAGAATGTATTCTGGATGTTCCCATTGCTCTAGACCCTTTGGGATTAAATTGATAAGAATAAGCATATGAAGAGGGATTTAGTTTTGAGACTCATGTTACGCAACCCCGTTAGCGGCTGCGTAACATGAGTTTGAGATTGGCAAACTAAAGAAAATTTTAATGTGTTTTGCTATACAAAGTAGATGCCCTACGGGCATCTACTTTCTTTGATTTAAACTTGGATTTCATTTTGTGGCACGAAATAAGATCCGGTGTTTTGATGCATTGGTACGAGGATTCTTAAATAGGGATTGAACATGTCTATAGCTGAATCGGCGTACTCCAATGGGGCTGCAGAATCTATGGATACGAGAAGTTGGGGTGTTTGTGTAGCTGCTTGTGGTGGTAATGTTTGCCAGCTGACGTGTAGGGGGATGCCAAGTAGCTTAGCTTTATGTTTTGCCATTGCAATAATGGCATCTTTGATTTGTGGATCAAGAACCTGTGGATAGAGTCTTTCTAAGAAAAGGGCGGGTGCTCCGGGGCCTGTATTTGTTTGTGTTAGCATTAGTCTAAGTATTCCCCTTGCAACCGGTCTTCCTTCTGGTGTTTTGACGATGATCATCCGGTTTTTGGGGTCTAGGACAAAGCCCATAAGGCATCTGTTTGTAGAAGACCGAGCGTAAACAGATTGGCAGCTTCCGGGGATCAGTGTGGGAGCTAGAAAGAGCATTTCTGGGTCATCTGTTTCAACAACCTGAAGGGCGCTTGTTGGTTTAGTACATGATGTATCTAATTGTTGTATAAGATCATGAATATCTGTTGCAAATTGTGATCGGGCACAATTGGGTAGGGGTGTTAGAGCTGTTTCTATTTTTCGGAGCTTTTGTATCGCGTCTTCTTTAGATTCAATGGGATGAGAGATACTTTCAATTATAAGATCTTCTAGCTTTTGTATAGGTGGCAAGGGGGGAGGGGCTATTTCTGTAGTTGGGGCGTTTGTTAAGATAGCGTGCAGGCGTGGCAGCAAGCTGTCTAGATCAGGCAGGTGGTTGTCTGCAATCAGGGCTGTATAGAAGATTTCTTTTAAGTTAGGTGGGGCAGAAGCACTGTCATCTGTATCGGTGAGTAGTTTAAGCATTGGAAGTTCAACTTCTTGAGACCACATTTCAAGAAGTTGCGGGGAGGAGAGCCTCTCTACTTCGTTCATATGCTTTGTTTTTGCGTGCCTTAGCTCTTGCCACGCCTGCGGACCGTCGAATATAGCCTGGATAAATTGTGCGCATCCTTGAAGCAGATGGGTTTTTTCTAAAGAGGGATCCAGGGTCCCATTCAGTTGAGATATGTACTGTATGAGAGCGTAAGGATCTTGCCATGTGTTAAATGTTTTTATATAAAATTCTAAAAAGTTTTGTGGCATGGAAGGTAAAGCTTGTTGTATGAAGCTGCTGAGGATCTGTTCTGCATTTTCCCATTGGTTTAAACCCTGTGCTATTATGTTGATAAGAAGGAGTAGGTTGGCTTTTTTCAGTAGCCTTGATGCATTTTCAAAGCGGGAGGCCTGAGGGTTTTCTTGCGCCAAATGATGAAGTAATTTTCTTTTTTCTTTGAAGGATAGAGGGGCATCTCCGATCATGACCAGAGCTTTCCATATTTGCTCTCTATTGCGTCTATAGTCTTTAAAGCTGCGTTCAGCTAGCAGATATGCAAGGCGGTGTTTATCTTCTGGATCAATGCAGGGATCTAGTCCATCTAGTAGTATCTGAAAGAGTTTTCTGTAATCGGCTTGGCGTGCAAGGGATGTGGATACGCCGTGTGAATTTAGATAGGAGGTGCACCTTCCCATAATGTTTATTGCAAGGTTTGGAAATCGCTCTTTGAGGTAACAGATGTGCAAGTATAGCGCGCAGTAGGTAGCCGCTGTCTCTTTGCTCATATCATGTGGCAGATTGATACCTAGAATAGTATGAATATCTTTTTCTGCGACCTGCGGATCTACTTCTATTAGTTTTTTAAGCAGAAGATCTTGTTGCTCAATGGATAACTTGTCTTGTATTTTCCGTGCCAATACAGGGTGTTTTTCAATCAGGCCGTAGATGATGCGTTCTTGGTCTTCAATTGTGGAAAAGAGAGATAGATGATTCATAAGATTTTCAGGATTATTGTCTAGGAAATGATCGATAATGAGTGTGCTGTGTTGGTTTAAGAAATCTTTGGGGTAGTCTTCTAGTAAAGCGCCATGGTTTAATAGCGCTGGAACCATAACATCTGCTGATAGATTAAGACATTCGGGAGCATGTTCTAGTAATGCCTCTTGGTTGCATTTGGCTTTTACAAACGAAGGATTTAGGCGCCAGAGTCCGCAGTCTAGACAACGATTTCGTATTTCTTCGCTCTTATTTAATAAGATTTCTAGTAAAATTTGATCTTTTAGATATGGCAGTCTAAGGCAAGATGAAATAAAAGCTGTTTTATCTTTGATTGGCTCTATGAAATCCAAAAAATAATGTAATTTATCATTTTCATGCAGTTTATTAAACAGCAGTGTTAATAGGCGTCCTAGCATAACTGTATCTGATATGCAGTTTGTAAAGCCTTTGTCATGGAGCATGCAGACGAGACAATAGCATTGCTCTTCAGACATAACTTTGAATAAAGCAGGCATTAATGTAGATAATTCTTCACTAGACATTTCCATAAGATGGGGAAATAGCTTGTCTAGGGTATCTTGTCTTATAGGATCTCCAATAATAAGAAGATTGATAAGGTCTTTTGTATTTAAGTTGTTATAGACTTCTTGTCCTTGCTCGGGGGTTAGACAACGGTGCCAGCTTTGCTCTAATATGTCTTTGTTGTCCGTTTTGTTTTTGATGCTTTCTAGTATGCTAGAAAAGAGGTCAGAGGGTGTTATGAGATCGGTTGGCCAGTCTGGGGTCAAATTCGGCATGTATTGATAAAAATTCCATAAAGAGTTTGGAATTGACCATGAGGCCACAAGATAAGCTAGGTCACTTTTTAAACACCCTCGAAGGATTGAGCTCACTTGTTCCCTTTGGATTTCTGAAAGATATGCCCACTTCTCAAGAATAATCATAGGGTTGTGTTGTAGCAAGTATTCAAAAACAAGTTCTGTAATAGGCAGATTTATGTGATAAGAACAGATGAATAAAGATTCGATAGTGGGTGGCATGTTAATTAGCAGATCACATAGGTGTTGATTTCTACAATAGGGGTTGTCAGCTGCAAGTGCAAGAGCCAGGACAACACGTTCAATTGGATAGGTTTCACAGGCTTGTAAGATATGCCCGAGCATATTCTCGGACGGATTACCTAGTAGAATAAAGAGTAATTGCTGTGTTGTGTTTTCATCTAATTTTTCTATGTTGAGACGTCTTTTTCTATCGATAGGATCTACTGCTGTTTTGTTGCAAGCGGCTTGTAGGATAGCGCTAAGATAGGATCCTTCTGTGATGTTAAATTTATATTTAATAAATAGCTGAGCGCATAGAACTATTTGTTTGTGCTCTGCAAGTGCCGGGCTATTTTTTTGTGCGCATGCCTGTAGCCATGACATGATAAACTGATCCTGACTGGCAGGATCAATGTGGGCCATTTTTATGATACGTGCACAAATTTCTTTGGGGCAACGATCTGGCCATGGGAAGCTGGGGTCTTCTAGGTGATGAATGAGCTCGCTGTCTGTAAGGGTTTCAAAGGAAATAGGTGGAGCTACCTCTTCTTCTGCGACTTGAGGTGCTGGAGGTATAGCAGGTAATGTAGTTTGTTGAGGAACTGTATTAGTTATTGGAAGCATAGTTAATCTCATTTTTTTATTAAAAATTACAGTAGTTATACTAAAATCTACATATAACAACATTATATTGCTTTTTTTAATAAAAGATTGTTGTAACTATGTGTATTGAAGAATGTTATAGAAAAATAACAGTTCACGACCGAGAAGGTAGTGAACTGTTCAAATATTAGTTGAATAGACTTTTGAAGGGTCCTGTGAATTGCTCTAAAGTGGTTTTTGGCATGTTAAAGACATCTTCGAGCATGTTTTCCAAGTTTTCTTTTTCAAATACAGACCGTAGGGTCTGTGCCAGGACAAGCTGTGTGATTTGGTCGGCTGGGATGCCCCCTTCAGACGAGATATTTGTAAATTCTAAACGATCGATTGGGGCGAGATGACGGACTGTTCCCCCTTCGTTTTTATAGACAAGGTCTATTGCAATATCTGTGATAACAAGTTTTTTAATAAGAACAGAGCGCGATGTTTTGCTAGTCTCTTGAGGCTGTATAGTGGCTGGCGAGGACGTTTTCATATTACGCATGATCGTGCTCCAATTGCCCTCTTTGGAGCCTTTAGCCTCAAATTCCAAGCCTAGGTAGACATGATCAAGATTAATTTGTTCGATGTCTACGTGTTGATCTAAGTAACGTGTTAGAGGCGCCTCTAAAAGAATGCGTTCACAGGAAAAGGACTTGGGTAGAAGAGAGCCCTTTGGGCTGCCAATCGATACTTTTTGGACAGTGATTGCATGGGTTGCAAGGTCTATATCATCGATGACAACCTTGACCTGCATGCCCTTACTTAGGCGCGCGGATATCCAATCGGGGGCCTTTGACCACCCCACAAAAGCCAGCGCTACAAGGGCTATAATAATAATGAGAATGATGCTAGATAGCTTCATAAAATCTCCTCTAAGAGTACGATATCCTTGGCAAAGTTACGGATTCCCTCGCCGAGTTTTTCCATTGCCATGGCGTTTTCACAGAGCATCCATCGAAATGTTTTTTCATCGATGTTTAGGGGCTGAATGGGCATTGCGCGTGCTTTTTCAGGGTCTAATTTTCGGACGATTGGATGTTGCATGGTGCTTAATTGCTGAAGAAGGGGTGGGGATACTGTAAGCAAATCGCAGCCTGCAAGCTCGATGATTTCTTCTACATTTCGGAAAGAGGCGCCCATAATTTGGGTAGATAGGCCCATTTTTTTATAGTAATTATAGATTTGTGTGACAGAGAGCACCCCAGGATCTTCTTCTGGAGCATAAGATGACTTTCCTGTCTGTTTTTTGTACCAATCGAGAATGCGCCCTACAAAGGGGGAGATAAGCGTCGCACCAGCTGTAGCGCATGCAATCGCTTGCGGCAGGCTAAATAGTAGGGTCATATTGCAGTGGATCCCCTCTTTTTCCAGCTCCCTTGCTGCACATACGCCCTCCCATGTCGATGCTAATTTGATCAGAACGCGCTTTCTGTCGATTCCAGAATCTTCGTATAAGGAGATGATGTTTTTTGCTTTGTGTATGCTGGCTTCTATATCAAAAGAGAGGCGCGCATCGACTTCGGTAGAGACTCTTCCTGGGACGATTTTTAAAATTTCTAGTCCGAAGTTTACAAAAACCTTATCTAGAGCATAGTGCTTTTGTTCTTGAGGATTTTTTCCTTTTTTTTTGCCATAAGCAATCGCTTCGTCAATAAGAGGCCTATAGGGTGGCAGTTTTGAGGCTGCAAAGATAAGGGAGGGATTTGTTGTAGCATCTGTGGGTTTGTATTTGTTTATTTCCGCAAATTCGCCTGTGTCTGCGACAATCGTTGTCAATGTCTTTAGTTGTTCTAGTGTATTCATAGTTAAGTATTACCTTAGTTATTGTGTCCGTGGTGTCCATCGTTGTGCGCTACGATGCAAGCGACTGCAACTGCTGCTGCAACAGCGCAGACTGCAAGCGCGATATTTTTTCTTCTTTGTGCTTTTGCGGCTTTTTGAGAGGTGTTTTCATGTTTTTCTACTTTTACAACATGTGGAGCCTCTTCTGCTCGCGCAGTTCCTAAAATCAATGTTGCGATTAGGATGCTGGGTATATAATATTTGCGCATAGAAAATACATCCTTAGTTTAATAGACCTCTTGCATAGCTTCATTTGTTTGGTAGCGCCGCGCTTTTTGTCAGCTTTAAACCCAAATTTCTCGGCAATATGTCTCAATATTACCTCGAAATTTCGGTTTAAAGCTGCTCAAAAATCACAAGCGTTACCAAGCAAAGCGAGTTATGCAAGAGGTCTAATGTGCTATGGATCAGTTATAACTTCTTATTTCAGATTTTGTCTACCCTTCACATAACATAACCGGTCATAGGATTATAAACTCAAGATTCGATCATCAGCACGATGTGTGGAAGACGTTTTGTATTATTTATCATAAATAGTATAAGATGCGTTGTAAACGCATTAGGTAATAGGCATGGTTCCACGTAGTTTTGGTACGCATAGTGGCACGTTTCATGCGGATGAGGTAACAGCGTGCGCACTGCTTTTGCTGTTTGATCTGATCGATGTTGATAAAATCATTAGAACGCGAGACAGCGCTGCTCTTGCCAGCTGCGCTTATGTGTGTGATGTGGGGGGCGTCTACGACGCAGAAAGGCGCCGGTTTGATCATCATCAACCTACGTATACAGGGCCTCTTAGTAGTGCTGGCATGGTAGGGGAGTATCTTAGAGATACGGGGATCATGCCGCGTCATGCACATAAATTCCTGGAAGAAGCTCTTCTGAAAGGTGTTGATGATTATGATAATGGTAAAATTACAGCAGAGATTGGTACTTGTACTTTATCTCACATCGTTAGTAATTTTATGCCGGCTGTATATGAGGCGTCTGATGAGGAAATCGAAAACGCTTTTTTTTCTGCCCTGGATTTTGTGTTGGGACATCTTAAACGTGTATACGCTCGCTTCCTTTACATAGAATCCTGTAGGGAACAGGTTGCTTCTGTGATGGAAAAGCAGGGGTCATACTTACTGTTTTCGCATGCTATTCCTTGGATGGAAAGTTTTTTTGATTTAGGAGGCGATACGCATCCGGCGCGTTTTGTGATTATGCCCTCTGGGTCCCATTGGAAATTGCGTGGTATTCCTCCTACATTGCAAGAGCGTATGCAGGTGCGTATGCAGCAGCCAGAGTCGTGGTCGGGTCTTGAAGGAGAAGCTCTCCAGCGTGTGACTGGAATTTCTGGGGCGATTTTTTGTCACAAGGGGCGTTTTATTTCTGTATGGGAGTCTAAAGAAGATGCTCTGCGCGCTTTAAAAAAAATAGAAGGAAATGGATGACAACTATATTTGCAAAAATTATTCGGGGAGAGCTTCCTTGTAAAAAGGTTTTTGAAAATGAACATGTAATTGCTTTTGAAGATATTGCGCCGGCGGCGCCTGTGCACATTCTTATTGTTTCTAAAAAACCCGTTGAAAATATTCAGTCTCTTGAAGAAAAGGATTTTTATTTGGTTTCTGAAATTGTGCGTGTTGCGCAAATTTTGGCGGACAGGCTGGGTATTGCAGAGGGTTATCGTCTTGTGACCAATAGTGGCATAGAGGCTGGCCAAACGGTATTTCATTTGCATTTCCACCTCCTTGGAGGGCGCCATCTTTCTAGTCTGTGTTAACTGTTTCATTTTGATGTTGTGTATTACATTTCCTGTTTTTGGCCAGGGCTCTGTACTCCAACGGGTTCAGGCCCACTGGGCCCTTGGGGATTATCCTTCTGCGACAGCAGAGGTAAAGGAGGCCCTTTGTCTTGATCCAGATGACGCCAAATTGCAGCGCATGCTCTTAATGTCTCTATGTAAAGAGGGGAGGATTGAAGATGCTCTGCGTATATGGCACGGCTTAGAGGATCAGACAGACCAAGCGTTGATAGAAGAGCTTGCTTGGGGCGTGCTTGTAGCAGCAGAGAGTTCGCAGCAGCTGCCTGTGCGCTTATATGCTCTTTTGGGCGTTTGTTCTACTAGGGACGCTAAGGCAATTGCTGTTTTATTAAAGCATCTTAGGGGATCTAATGCTTGGCTGCGTGCTTTAGCTGCCAGATTCTCTGCTCGTTTTGGGGATGCGCCGCTGCGCGAAGAGTTACTGCGCTTGGCAAGACAAGAAAAGAACTGGTTTGTGAGGTTGGAGGTCATGCGCTCTCTTGGTGCTTTACATGTTAAAGCAGCGACTCCTATTTTAGAGCGCATTGTAGCAGACCCCAAATCTTCAATGGAAGAAAAGCAGGTTGCAATTGAATCGCTGGTCCATATCTATGCCGATATGGATGACAGCGCATTTACTCTCTTTGCTAAAAGTCCAAGAGCTGGATTAAGACAGCTAGCGTGCCATATGATTGCCTATCTTGATCGTGTGGATAAGGTTTGCATTTTGATCGATCTTTGTCAGGATAGATCTGCAGAGGTGCGCCTTGCAGCTCTTTGTAGCCTTGGTATGTTAAGAGTCTATATCGATGTGGAGCATATTGCAGAAAAGGATCCGGCATTTGAGGTGGCTGTTGGCGCTGCGTGGCTTGGCATGCTCTTTAACGAGCCTTGGGCATCTGCTTATTTTACAAAGTGGATTATGGGAGATAGAACAGATCTGCGCAGACTTGCCTCCGCAGCGCTTGCAGCATCGGGAAGAAATGGGATAGAGCTTAGTGGACAGCTTTTATCAGATATGCAAGATCCGTATGTTTCTGTGAATTTAGCTTTAGGACTTATTGGACATAGAGAGCAATTGGATCTTGCCTGCAATGCTCTTTTTAAGGCGTTGCAAGAAAAAACATTGTGGATGTGGGATGCAAGTTTGTGTTCTTTATTTCGTTCTTTGGCTCCTACAAAGTTAAGACACATCGAAGGGGTAGCACAGTATCCCCAGGCGGTCGACCAGTGGGTGCGCCTCGATATTCTTTCCGTTTTGAGCATGCTACGCCATCCGCGTGCTGAGGAGGCTGTTTATAGCTTTTTACAGTCTCATGCGTGGGCAACATCAGGGATGGCTGCTGGTATTTTGCTGGAAGAGGGAGGAGAGGGAGCGCTGGAAAGTGTACAAAAGCTACTTGAGGATGCAGATCAAAAAGTGCGGGTGCAGGCAGCTTTAATTTTAAGTTTTCTTGGAGGTGAGCCTGCCGCTATTTCTGTGTTGCAAAATGCCTATCCACACCTTGATAAAGAGATGCAAGTTCATATTCTTGAAGCGCTTGGACACATCGGCGACAAACAAGCGCTCCCTTTTCTTCTTAGTATTCTACAGGGCTCTTCGCAAAACATGCGTGTTGTTGCAGCGTCTGCAATCATCCAATGTATTTATCACTGAAGGAAAAGTTGTTTTCATAAAATACAAGAATTGATCAGATAAGAGTATGGAAACACAGTTAGATTTTTTAGATTCTTTGTATCAAGCATACCTAATAAGTCCTGAAAGTATTGACCCTTCATGGCGCTCTTTTTTCGATCAGATTGAAATAAAACCGCAAATCGTGGCGGAGGAAAATAGAGGGGCCCACGTTTTGGGTCTTATTGATGCCTATCGCGTATACGGTCACCTTGCAGCACACATAGACCCTCTTAGTGATATTCCAGCGCTTCCGGTTCAATTATCCCCCTCGTTTTGGGGATTTAACGATATGCACGAGGCGGTCTCTTCTTGTGGGTTTTGTAAAATAGAAACTATCCAGATTGGCAAGCTCATAGAGATGCTAAAGAGTATCTACTGTGGGCATAGAGGCATCGAATACATGGGACTTGGCGGTGATCTTGAGCGGTATATCCAAAGTATGATCGAACCAGAGAGTGCTATTCATTTATCTTTGGAAGACAAAAGGGAAATAATGCAGATGCTGCATAGCGCAGAGCTTCTGGAAGCCTTTTTGCATACTAAGTACGTCGGGCAAAAAAGATTTTCCTTAGAGGGTTCTGAGACTTTAATTCCCATGCTGCGTTTTTTAATTACAGAGGGAGCTCTTTTAGGTTTTGAGAGCGCAGTTATCGGTATGAGTCATCGAGGTCGATTGAATGTTCTGACAAATATTATGGGTAAATCGTATGCGGATATTTTTTGTGAGTTCGAAGACTATTATAAGCCAGGACTATTTGAGGGTACAGGAGATGTGAAGTATCACAAGGGATATTCTGGGTCCTTGCAGTGTAGGAATGGAAAGACAGCGCGTCTTTTTCTTGCTGCAAATCCAAGTCATTTAGAATCTGTTGATCCTGTTGTCGAAGGCCAGGTGTTTGCTTTGCAAAAGCGTGGAGAGCGCTCTTACCCTATTTTAATTCATGGTGATGCGGCGCTTGCAGGGCAGGGGGTTGTATATGAAACCATGCAGCTTCAGGGTTTACAGGGCTATGGAACACAGGGAACAATTCACATTGTTGTAAATAATCAAGTGGGCTTTACAGCCAAACCAGAAGAGTCTAGATCTACAAGATACTGTACAGATATAGCGCGCTCTTTTGGCGCTCCTGTATTGCATGTGAATGCAGAGGATCCAGAAGAGTGCGTAATTGCAGCAATGTTGGCAATGAGGATAAAGCACAGATTTTCATGCGATGTCTTTATTGATCTTAATGGGTATAGAAAATATGGCCATAATGAAAGTGATGAACCAGCGTTTACTCAGCCCCTAATGTATCAGAAGGTGCGCGCAAAACGCTCTGTACGCGCCATCTATACGCAAAAACTTGTGGAACAGGGTGCTCTTACGCACGAAGAGGCTCTTCTTGATGAAGAGGCGTTTAAAAGGCAGCTGCAGGCGGCGCTAGATCACATTTCTACCCATACACCACAGCCAAAAGAGTCGCAGCCTGCTAAAGAGCCCAAAGAAACAAAGATTTCTGAGGATAGAGCCTATTTTCTGTTGGAGGCCTGTACGAAAATCCCCGAAGGGTTTTGCGCACATTCAAAGATAGAAAAGCTTATGCAGGAGAGAAGAAAAGCCTTTAATGACTTTGTTGATTGGGCAACTGCTGAGATGCTAGCCTACGGCTCTTTAGTCGATGAGGGGATTCATGTCAGGCTATCTGGGCAGGACGCAGGACGGGGTACCTTTTCCCATCGTCATAGCATATGGATCGATCAAAAAACAGGCAGCAGCTATTGCCCTTTAGCACATATTCGTGAGGGACAGGCTCCTTTTGAGGTCTATAATTCTCCCCTTTCGGAATATGCGGTTTTGGGATTTGAATTTGGTTATAGTACCGTATATACGCGCTCTCTTGTGATTTGGGAGGCGCAGTTTGGGGATTTTGCCAATGGAGCACAAATCGTTATTGATCAGTATCTTGCAGCTTCAAAACAAAAATGGGCTCAAGGCTCGCCTTTGACGCTCATGCTTCCGCATGGATATGAAGGACAGGGCCCCGAGCACTCGTCAGCTCGTATCGAGCGTTTTTTACAGCTATGTGGACAAAATAATATGTGCGTAGTAAATCCTACAACCCCAGCGCAACTATTTCATGTTTTACGAAGACAGGTGGATGCAGAAAACCCTCTTATTATTTTTACTCCAAAAGCTCTTTTAAGACATCCTATGGTGCGCAGCTCTAAAGAGGCTCTCCTTACAGGCTGTTTTACACCTATTCTGGATGATCCTGCAGCTGTGCAATCAACCAGGAAGTTGCTGCTTTGTTCTGGAAAAATATACTACGATCTTGTCAAAGAAAAAGAAAAACGGGGGGTAGACGATATCGCGATTGTTAGAATAGAGCAGCTTTATCCCTTCCCACAGAAAGAAATAGATCTTATAGTCAAGAAATACCATATCGATCCCACATGGGTTCAAGAAGAGCCCGCAAATATGGGCGCTGCAACATATATGCGGGCTTTAATGCCAAAGCTAAAATATGTTGGAAGAGCGGTTGCAGCATCTCCAGCTGTAGGCTTGCATGCCCTGCACGATATGCAATATAAAATACTAATGGACGAGGCTTTTGCATGAGCATAGAGATTAAAATCCCCGCGATGGGCGAATCTGTATCTGAGGCGTCGATTAGCGCTATTTTAAAGCCAGCTGGTAGTCTTGTTCGGGCTGATGAGGAGATCATAGAAATCGAAACAGATAAGGTGAATCAAGTGCTGTATGCTCCAGGTGAGGGCGTGATCACATGGCGCGTTTCTGTAGGAGATAGGGTAATAGTTGGTCAAGTGATAGGCCTTGTTGAGCCTGCTTTGCACAAAGAAGAGCAGCCCGCAGCGGAGTCTAAAATACCTGTAAAAGAGACCCCTGTGGAGACACCCCCGCAAGCCCCAGTGCAAGAAACTCGTGAAATAGCACATGCCCATCCTGCAACGCGTAAACCCATGAGCTCTTTGCGTAAAGTTTTAGCAAGGCGCCTTGTTGAAGCTAAAAATCAAACAGCCATGCTCACGACCTTTAATGAAATTGATATGAGCGCTGTTATGGATATTCGTGCGCGCGAGAAAAAGAACTTCGAAGAAAAATATGGAGCACGCCTTGGTTTTATGTCTTTTTTTGTTAAGGCATCTGTTTCCGCTTTACAGGAGGTTCCAGAGGTCAATTCCTACATAGATGGTGAGGATATTGTGAGCCTAAATACCTATGATATTGGGGTGGCAGTTTCAACAGATAGAGGCCTTGTTGTTCCTGTTATCAGAGGATGCGATACACTTTCATTTGGCGACGTAGAAAAGGCAATTGTATCCTTTGCAGATAAAGCAAAATCTGGGCGTCTATCTGTAGACGATTTGCGCGGTGGTAGCTTTACCATTACCAATGGGGGCGTGTTTGGCTCACTACTTTCTACCCCGATTTTAAATCCTCCACAAAGTGCTATTTTAGGGATGCATACAATTGTAAAACGCCCTGTTGTTGTCGATGATGCGATTGTCATTCGTCCTATGATGTATGTTGCTTTAAGCTATGATCACCGCATTCTTGATGGCAAAGAAGCTGTTCTTTTTCTCGTGAACATAAAGAAAAATTTAGAAGACCCGGCTAGACTTTTGCTTGAGATGTAATAAACTGAAAATTTAAAAATTTAATTATATTATATTTAATTCTATTATATTTTATAATTTAGTTTTTTTATTAAAAGTACGGTTTTTTATGACTCCAGATTTAGCAGCTTGTTCTATTCAAAAGGTATGGCGCGGTTACCACGTACGCTCAGGTCCCCCACTGCATACGAGGAGTTTAGAGGAAGAGTTTTGTGATTTTTGTTTGATCCCCATTGATATCTATAGAAAAGTAAATTTTCCAGATTATTTAGTTCCAAACGAAGGAAATCCCCTAGATGCCTTAGCACACGTTGCCACTTTATCTAAACGAGGGGTAATTGTATCTACGGGAACAGAAAGAAGTTTTTTTGATTTGATTTTAGCGGCATCTTGTAGATGTGAAGGTTTGGTTGTTCGGGATATTAATCCACGTGTTAAAGCCTATGTTGACTTTGTTGTTTTGCTCTTGCGCATTTCAGAAGATGATGTGGAATTTCGTGCTCTATCGGAAGGACTTTATGTGCATGATTCCCGTTTAGAAGAGGTTAAAGAGAGTCCGATATTCAGTCCTGTTTGCAAACAGTCCGCAACGTCTATTAATCAGGGTTTTACTAAGAGGCTGGCTTTGATTCAACGAAAAATGGAGAGTAGTCCCATGCCAGGTAGTGTAAAATCTTATTACGATCGCCACTTAGAAGATTTTGCAAAGGTTTATTTTTCGTTAGATAGTCAGTGGAAATCTTGGCATGAGAGACCTCAATCTGCGGATGCATTTAGAGGCGTTATGTATTACAGAGACAAGCGCCCATTTTTTACGTTACAAAAATATGCAAGAGCTGGAAACATTATTGCGACAGTTGGTGATATTGGTGACGTGCGAGATCTTTTAAGGCGTAGAGTAAGTCTTATCGATGTCTCTAATATTTCAGATTATACCTTAATTGACGTTTTGGGTTTTACATCTCCAGTTGTTATGTGGACAGAGCGTCCAAGTGTCACGAAAACGCAATATTACTCTTGCATTTACAGTCCTATACTAGAGGCTGAAGATAGGGCTGAGATGGTAAGATTAATGGATATTTTGCAAGAAACTGGTAAAATACAAAATAATGATACTCTTGGTTTGCAAATTTCTGGAATCATCAAAGAACTACAATATGCAGATGGGATTCAGGGCGTGCAGCCTGTACTGCCCAGCTACTCTTTGGAAGTACTCGGTTTTTTAAGAGAATATGTCAAAAGGTATGTGCGGCACATTCCTTCTCTAGGATGGGTTTGTTTTAATGGGCGCTATATAGGCCGTTTGAACACCTTAGATGAGAAGGGGGTAGAACAAATGATGCGCATTCCTGAAATTCAACAGGATGAAATTATCCAACGCTGCTTTCGTGATAACGACATTTATCTCGATTGGAAAATAAAGCAGCTGTTTTGCGCCTCCTCCCCCTGATTTTTATGTTGTACCTGCGTGTGTTAGTAGCTTTGGGATTTGCCGCAGCCGCAGCATCCTTTAACATTGGGGTTTGTGATTTTAAATCCTGAACCGTTTAACCCATCCACATAGTCAATAACAGAGCCCATTAAACGTTCTACAAAGGCGCTATGGACATGGATTTGTACGCCCTCTGAGGTGAACACTGTGTCTTCAGGATCTGCTTTTTCAGAGTAGTCTAGTGTGTATTCGAATCCGCTGCAGCCAGCTGCTCTATCACCAAAACGGAGTCCCCAGCCCTCTTTGCCCTCTTCTTTAAGAATGTGTAGATATTTTTCCGCAGCTCTTGGGGTTAGTGAAATGGTCGTTGTGTCGATGGTCTGTGTTAAAATAGCATTGAGTCTGGATACAAGAGTGTCAATTTCTTCATCTGTAGAGCCAATTTCTAGCATGCCAGCTTCTAATGTTTTCCACGTTTCTGCTTGGCATCCCATGCAGTGCACTCCACTGCTTGTAATTTCTTGTGCTAAAAGTTGTCCTTTGCCTGGAAATTGACGAAGAATGTCTTCAATTGTCATTTCGCGGGAGATTTGGTTTGTTATCATAGTATCCCTATTAAAATTTTATTTTTATAAGACCTTGCTGAATTTTACACTGACAAGCTAGACGTTCTTTTCCGGGATCGCCTAAAAAATCGCGTTCTTCCTGTGTAAATTCTGATAGATTTTCCATCCCTTCTAAGACTTCGATAACGCAGGTTCCACATACGCCCTCTGTACAAGCAAAGGGGACGCCGCATTCTTCACAGGGTTCAACAAGAGAGGAGCCGTCTGCAACTTCCCTTTCATCGCCATAGGGCTCAAAAATAATTTTTGCCATATTGCCTTCAGTTATTTTTCTGGAAAGTGTAGCAGATTGCCTATGTGCTAACAAGACAAAAATAGCGCCCACAGATGTGGGCGCTAGGAATTAGATTACCTTGCGTTGTATAAAGTCACATCAGGAGAAATTTGGGAAATCATGTCGTCTAGATGTGTTAATTCTTCAAAGCGCGATTTAGAGACCTGTTGACCTGCATAGTACCATTGGGTATGCCGGGAACCATCGATGTAGTACACAGCGGGGCCGTGCTTTTGGTCATCTTCCCAATTTAATTCTTGAGAGACGATCTCCCCATCAATAAAATGAATTTCAGGGCCGTTTTTCATCCCATCTAGATAGGAAATTTCAACACAGCGAATGCCGTTTTTGAAATAGGTGGCTTTCCCGTGTAATTTGCCATTAATGTATTCCTCGATGGCGATGGGCTCTCCTGTTGGAGCAAAGGTTTTACGTTCTCCGTGTAAAAGAGTGCGGCTGTAGTGCACGATGCTTTCTGGGTTGCCGTTTGTATAGAAAGACTCTTTTCGTGTCATATAGCCTTGTTCAAAGCTGTCTTTGGATACAAGAACACCTTGAGCTGTTCTGCGTACGCGCAGTCCCGTTCCTTTTTCGACACGCCCTTCAATTTCGTTAGTTGTTGTAAAATACTGTCCTTCAAGAAGTTCTTCATGAGCATATTCTTCGATACTCAGTGGACTGCCTTCTGCATACCACAGTGTGATTGTGTAGCGAGAGGGAGAGAGTTGTACGCGTTCTCTAACAGGAAGTCCGTGAACATCATAGTGAGCTTCTTTGACAAGCGCGCCTTGGTTGTAAAGGGAGTAATTTTCAATCGTTTGACTATCTGGATAGCTGTAGGTGCAAGGGCCGTGTAGATAGCCGTTTTCGTACGAAGCTGTCATGGTCACGCCATTTTTTAATGAGGTGACAATTTGTCCTGGGTAATGATTTTCATCCCATTCTTCTTTAGATACTGCATACCCGTATTTATGGATATAGCGTTGTGAAATAACGTCATCCTCTTTCTTGTGTTTTTGGCATGCGCAACAAAGTAGGGCAAGAGTTGTACACGCAAAGTATGTCTTATATTTCATTCATGACCTCATGCTTTTTGCGCAGGTGTTCTGCGACCTGTTTGGTTAATTGGGCATGCGCCTCTTCTACAGCCTCTAAGGAAAGCGTTTTGTCCTTGTCCCTGTAGATAAAGCGGAGCGTAGCGTTTTTCTTATCTTTTCCGATTTCAGAACTTTTGTAAAGATCTAAAACAAACACTGTTTCTAAAAGAGGGGGGCGTATTGCGTCAATTGCTTCTAAAACTCTGTCTATGGGCAGCTCTTCTGGTAAGCAGAGAGTCCAATCTCTTGTTGAAGAGGGATAGAGTGGGGGAGGAAGGGCCGCTGCTTCTAGCTTTTTTTGTGCGTGCAGATCGTTTAGGCTGCATTCTGCAAACAAAACCCGTTGTTTTATAGAATAGTTATCTAGGTAATCAGGGTGTAATTCCCCTAGAACACCTACAAGGACATCGCCAATGTAAATCGAAGCCTGTCTTTTAGGATGAAATTGTGTAAGGTGAGAGGGGACAAAACGGGGGGCTTGGCATTGTAGGGAGTCGATAAAGTTTTCTATTAGACCTTTGAGTTCGAAAAAGTTTACCTCTTCCATTTTTTTAGAAAAATGTGTTGGGGTGCTTTTTCCGGTAAGAATAATTGCGGCAGCTAGCTGCTCTTCTGGACGATGATCTTGTTTCCAATGTATTTTACCCACTTCAAAACCTTGAATGTCGTGAGTTTCTCTTGCCAGATTATACCCAACTGCCTGTAAAAGACCTGGGAGCAAAGAGGGCCGTAGTGCAGATTGCTCTATAGAGCGTGGGTGTAAGACATGAATTATACTTTCCTTTGCGCGGATGGGAAAGCTAGCTCCTTCTGCTTGGCTTGGGGAAATTAGGTTGCAGGTAAGAAATTCTTGTAGACCCGATGCACGAAGAGCCGAGCGCGCCTTTTGTGCGTATATAAACATAGGAGAGCTTTGCATTTCAGATAGCGTGCAGGAGGGCTTTACTCTAGGAAAGTTGTGATACCCATAAAGGCGGGCTATCTCTTCCATAAGATCTGCTGCGATACAAAGATCCTGTCTATAGGTTGGTGGAAATATATGCCATAGCGTATCTGAAAGTTCTTTAACTTTTATTTCTAATTTCTGAAAGATATCGATAATTTCACTGTGACTAATACATATTCCCAAAAATGCACTCACAGCATTTGGGTTAAAGGCGATGGGGTTTGGAGGGATCGTATTGTTTTTATCCATGGGTGCGCCTTGGATGTGCCCCCCAGCTATAGATGTTAATAGGTTAGCTGCTCGCAGTAGGTTGTCTAATACAGCTGCTGGATCTATGCCTCTTTCAAAACGCATCGAGGACTCTGTGCGTAGCTTTAATAGCTTTGCAGACTTTTGTATACATTCTTTGGAAAAGTAGGCAGATTCGATTAAAATGCGTGTTGTTTTTTCTGTTACAGACGAATGTTCTCCTCCCATCACTCCTGCAAATGCAAGGGGGCCGTTTTGATCACATATTAGTAGTGTTTTTTCAGGAATATGACGCCGCTGTCCATCTAAGGTGACAAGCTCTTTGTATGCAGATTCTTCTTTGATGATGATAGGGCCAGGAGATAGGGTGTCGTAATCAAAAAAATGTAGGGGTTGTCCGTACTCGAGCATGATAAAGTTGCCGATATCGACAGCATTATTGATGCTGCGTATAGAGGAGGCCTTTAAGCGCTCTTGAAGCCATGCGGGCGAGGGGCCAATTGTAACACCTTCAACTAAGATGCAGCTATAGCGTGGACAGCTTGCTGTATCTTCGATACGCACCTCTAAAGAGGAAGGTGCCTTGTGAGAGATGTTAGGGGTCTGGGCACTATAGGGTATATTCCAAGCGGCTGCAAGCTCTCTTGCAATGCCAAGAACGCTCATGCAGTGTCCAAGATTTGGGGTTAGAGAAATGTCAAATATGGGATCTATTAGTTCTGCAAAGTCTGTTCCGATGGGGGTGTCTTCCGGTAATTCTAAGATGCCCTCAGATGCGGGTAGTCCAAGCTCTTCAGCAGCGCATAACATGCCGTTGGATTCGATATCCCGCAATTTTGTTTTTTTTATTTTCCAAGATTTTCCATCAGGAGTTGGAAGCGTAGCTCCAATTTTAGCAAGGGGTACTGTAATCCCTGTTCTGCAGTTGCTAGCTCCACAGACGATTTGCCATTTTTGCTCGCCATCAAATGCGGTTGCAACACGTAATCTGTCTGCGTGAGGATGGGGAATGACATCCAGTAGCTTTGCGACTACAACTCCAGAGAAGGTAGCCTTTAGGGAATCAACTTTTTCTACTTCAAGCCCCAGTTTGTTCAGGGTATCTGCGATTTGCTCTGGAGAGTCTGGGCACTTGATATAATTTTTTAATCTAGAGAGTGGAACTTTCATGATAATGTAAATAGTGGGTATAGTTGCTTTAGGTTTATCAATATAGCAGAGTCTCATGCTCGAGAAAAGAAAAATATACCTGTGCCTTATAGTGAGTGGTTGTCTTAATCTAGTGCTTTTTGCTTTGTGCGTTTATTTGACGTTTGTGGAGACAGGGGAGTATACCGAACCCACATGCCACACAAGTTCTGTAGAGCACATAGGGGAAACGAATGCAGATATCATCGCCCGCTTTTCTCTTTTGCCTTATACAGAACTAGTATCCAATTTACAGAGTAAAGAGCTTATGGAATATGGATATACAAAGCGGGATTTAGCGCTTGCAGCCCTTGTTTCTTTCCATCATTTTAATATAGAGAAGGCTCTTGCAGGTGCAGTTACAGAGCGCTGTTTATTTAAAACAGAGAACTCTGAGTGTGTGCTATTTCCTTTTCTTGAAGATAGGCATTATGCGCAGATTTTGCAATTTATTGCAGAGGAAAGGTGGCCATTTACTTCAGAGGGCTTATTTTTAAGGATAAAAAAACAGCTCCCAGGCTTTGATCCCTCTCTTTTGGCTGCTTTTTCCATAACTCCTGAGGTTCAAAAAATAGCTTTGTTGTTTGATCGATCCGGAGCGCCTCTTCATATGAATATGTTATTATCTTTGATTATGGAGGGGGAGTACGCATTTTTAAATGGTGTTGAAGAGGGGATCGAGGGTAGGCGGATTTTTCTTTTGCGCTATCTCAGGTCTGGCTCTAGATTCTCTGCAAAAATTTTTATAGAGATCGATAGAGACTATGTTCTTCGCCGTTTTAGTAATGAGGATATAGGAAAGTTAATGGATCTTATTGTGGTTGATGAAGCGTTTAAAGAGGCCCTTTTGCGCTCCCCGCGCTCCATTGACGCTCCTCGTAAAGAATTTACTGTGATGCAAGAGGTGAAAGAGCGTGTCCACATAATAGAAAATGGAGAAAATTTATGGAAAATTGCACGTAAATATCACACAACAGTACATAGACTTATGGAGTATAATCAACTAGAAACAGAGCGCATCCGCCCTGGTAGAACCTTAAAGATACCCCAATGAAACAAATCGCTATTTTACTTATTCGCTTCTATCAGCTGTGTCTTTCTCCTTTTTTAGGAAATTGTTGCCGCTTTCATCCCAGTTGTTCAGAATACAGCCGTTTAGCATTTGTTAAATATGGTTTTTTCAAAGGTGTGCTGCTTACTTTAAAACGTCTTGTCCGCTGCGGCCCTTGGAGCGTTGGCGGTAACGACCCTTTAATATAGACTCGTATTTGAGCCTGTTCAAGCGCCGAAAACCTTCGAACGCAAGATGATATCGCTTGTGGTTTATGGTTTTTGTGCAATGGATTTGACGTAGTGTCCATAAGGGCTGTTTGGTAGAGAGTGTGCAAGGGTCTGGAATTGAGTGTGGTTTATAAATCCTTGGGCGTAGGCAATTTCTTCGATGCAGGCGATATAAGTGCCTTGCCGTTCTTGGATGGCTTCGACGTAGGAGGCTGCTTGTTGCAGAGCTTTTGGTGTTCCGGTGTCGAGCCAAGTAAGTCCTCTATCAAAAAGGTGTGCAGAGAGAGCTTCTTTTTTTAGATAGACTTTGTTTATATCTGTAATTTCCAGTTCGCCACGCAGCGACGGCCGGAGGGATTTGGCAATGTCTACAACAGAGCCGTCGTAAAAATACAGGCCGGGTACCGCATAAGGTGAAGGCGGGGATAGTGGTTTTTCTATAATATCGATCAGGCTATTGTCTTGATCAAACGCCAGTACTCCATACTGGGAGGGGTCTTTTACAATGTAGCCAAAGATCTGGGCCCCTGAGCTCAATTTGGTTGATTTTTGTAAAATATCTTGTAGCTTATGTCCATAAAAGAAATTATCTCCAAGAATAAGAGCTACGGGTTGATTGGCAATGAATGCTTTTCCAATAATAAAAGCCTCTGCAATTCCTTTTGGGCTTGATTGCTCTTTATACGTAAGAGAGAGGCCCAGATGGGATCCGTCGCGGAGCAGGTTGTAAAATTTTGGAATGTCTTCAGGGGTTGCGATAAGTAAAATTTCTCGAATGCCAGCTAACATCAGCGTAGCAAGAGGGTAGTAGATCATGGGTTTATCGTAAATGGGCACCAGCTGTTTGCATGTGCCCATTGTAATTGGATAGAGGCGAGAGCCCAGACCGCCTGCAAGGACGATCCCTTTCATCGAGGCGTTTCTGCACGCTGAGGAGGTGGTAGTAGTGCTTTATGGCTTAAACGAATTTTACCACGATCATCGATGTCGATGACCTTTACGTCTAGCATATCTCCCTCTTTGCATACATCTTGTACGTTTTGAATGCGTGTATGGGAGAGTTCGGAAATATGGCACAGCCCCTCTTTTCCAAATATTTCTACAAACGCACCAAATGGAACAATAGAGACGATCTTGCCTCTATATGTTTTGCCGATTTCGACTTCCGCAGTAAGATCATGGATGATTTGTTTTGCTAAATCCATGCTTTCTGCGGTTGTTGCTGAAATGCTGACAAGGCCGCTATCATCGATGTCAATTTGCGCTCCCGTTTTTTCAACGATTGCACGTATCTGTTTCCCTGAGGGGCCTATGATGGTTCCAATTTTACTTGGTTTTACCCGAATAGTGTCGATGCGTGGGGCATAGATCGATAGATGCTCTTTTGGTTTTGGACATGCCTCAACCATTTTATTAAGGATATGTACAAGACCTTGTTTTGCTTGAGCCAGCGCTACACGCATAATATGGGGTGTAATACCCTCAATTTTGATATCGAGTTGGAATGCTGTGATTCCATGGGCATCCCCTGTGATTTTGAAATCCATGTCGCCAAGGGCATCCTCGGCTCCGAGAATATCGGAAAGGATGGCGTAGTTGTCACCCTCTAAAATCAAGCCCATTGCAATCCCGGCAACAGGTCGTTTAATAGGTACGCCTGCTGCCATAAGGGCAAGGCATCCACCGCATACAGAGGCCATTGATGAAGAGCCGTTGGATTCTGTGATATTCGACTCGAGTCGGATAACGTAAGGAAACATTTCTTGGCCTGGAACAATTGCAGTCAGAGCGCGTTCGGCAAGTTTGCCGTGGCCGACCTCTCTTCTTCCAGGGGATCCTATGCGCCCAACCTCTCCAACGGAAAAAGGAGGGAATGAGTATTGCAGGTAAAATCTGCGGCTACTGTCTTCGTCTAGCGTTTCGTAGCGTTGTCCCATCGTTTCGCTGCCGAGAGTACAAACAGCAAGAGATTGAGTTTCTCCTCGTGTAAATAGAGCGCTGCCGTGAGTTCTTGGTAGCAAGTCGAGTTCAATATCGATAGCGCGAATATGGTCGCATGCTCTTCCATCACTGCGTCTATTTTCTTTTAGAATCATATGGCGCAGTACTCTGGCCTTAGCTTCTTTAAAAGCGGCGGCAACATCTTTTTTTGTATAGACGGGCTCGCCCCCTTCAGGGAAGAAATGGAGAGAGACTTTGTCTTCAATTGTTTGGAGAGCAGATTCTCTGTCTAGCTTTTCTTTGATGTCAAAAGCTTTTCGCAATTCTTCTGCGTATAGGTTGTCTATTTCATGAGGCAGTTGCTTTGGAATAACGTGGAGGTCTTTGCGATTTTTTGGTTTTCCGATGGCATCTTGCCAGTCTTTTAGGGCAAAGCAGATGCTACGGATGGCAGTCTGTCCTTCTTGTACGGCCTGGAGAACTTGTTCTTCTGTTAAAAAGTCGGCGTAGCCCTCAATCATCAGGATCGCATCTTCTGTGCCAGCAAGAATTAGATCGAGTCTAGAGCGACTTTGCTCTTCTACGGTTGGATTGATGACAAAAGCGTCGTGAATCAAACCAACGCGTACAGCGCCTATAGGCTTTACGAGTGGAATTTCTGAAATGCACAGGGCCGCAGATGCGGCGCAAATAGCCAAAGGATCTGGAGAGTGTTGCCCATCATAAGATAAAACATAGGCAAGGACCTGCACTTCGTTATAGTATCCTTCTTCAAACATGGGGCGCAGTGGCCTGTCGATGAGTCTTGAAGTAAGGATTTCCTTTTCAGAGGGTCTTCCCTCTCTTTTGATAAATCCCCCTAGCGTCTTTCCTGCAGAAGAAAATTTTTCTTGGTAGTCAACGCGTAGAGGAAGAAAGTCTACATTCTCTTCTGGCTTCGGAGCTGCGCATGCAGTCGCCATTACGATGGTGTCTCCAGAGCGCACGAGGACAGCGCCATGAGCCTGTCTTGCGATCTTTCCCGTTTCAAAAACGAGGTTCTTGCCCCCGACGGATACAGTAGTGTGCGAACGTTTCATGAATAACTTCGAGCTCCTAAGAGTAGTATTGAGTTGTAGACGTTTGATTGCAGATCTGTGCAGTCGTCTTTAAAATTACTTGCGCAAATTCAGACGGGCAATCAGGCTTTGATACCGTTTTGTGTCTGTAGAATTTAAATAATCTAGTAGTTTGCGTCTTTGTCCCACAAGTCTAAGAAGAGCTAGTCTGGAGCTGTGGTCCTCTGGGGCCGCTTCCAAATGCTCTGTAAGCTCTGTGATTCTTTCTGTTAAAATCGCGATTTGAACGTCTGCAGAACCTGTGTCTTTTTCGTGTAACTGAAATTTTTTAGTGATCTCTTCTTTCGTGCCTTTGTCTAAAGACATGATCCTTGTCTCCTGATTAGAAATTAGGTAAGTAAAAATTGCAAAATACTAGTCCCATTCTATCATACCCGTATTAACTAAGCAATCTTGCTTTTTTGGTTAGGGCTTTGCTAGAGTTGTTTTCCTTATGGATGAACTATATATGAAAGAGGCCTTAGAGGAGGCTGATAAGGCTTTTCTTAAGGGAGAGGTGCCGGTTGGTGCCGTTTTGGTGCGCGAGGGAAAAATAATCGCAAGAGCGCATAATTTAGTTGAAACGTGTCAAGATGCAACAGCACATGCGGAAATTCTTTGTTTAAGAGAGGGGATGCGTCAATTAAATAATTGGCGTCTTGTAGGAACCACGCTTTATACCACGTTGGAGCCGTGTACGTTGTGTGCAGGGGCTCTTTTTTTATCTAGGGTTTCTTGTCTTGTATGGGGTGCTCCCGATACGCGGCATGGAGCAAATGGTAGTTGGGTAGATGTTTTTTCTTTAAAGCATCCAACGCATCGTGTTGAGGTGCGTACACATGTGTTGTCTGAGCTTTCTAGTGAAAAAATGCGACTGTTTTTTCAAAAACAAAGGGGGAGATGTGCACACAGTATTCAAAGAACTAATTGATGCTCAAGAAAAGGTGATTTTTAAAACAGCACGGCGGATTGTAGGCCATGTGACGGCAGATGATTTGCTCCAACCTAACGATTTTCCAGAGCTGGAGCTAAATCCCTATTTTCGTTATGAGGAGGGGGTTCTTGCTGGAATTCGGACGGCGTATGCAGCTTTTTGCGCGCAAGAAAGAGCTTGAATTTTATACGAAGATAGCTTCTACTTTCTTCTTACGAATTTAAAGAGGTGTCTTATGAAAAAAAGTGGTCACCCTGCATATCAAGATGTATTGTTTGTCGATTCATCAACAGGGTTTAAATTTGTGTGCGGAACTACATTGCAACCAAAAGAAACAGAGACGTTTGAAGGGAAGCAGTATCCTGTTTTCAAGGTTCCTGTATCTTCTGCTTCTCACCCTTTCTTTACCAAAAGCAAGCAGTTTATTGACTCCGAAGGGCGCGTGGATAAATTTAACAAGCGTTATGCTGCAAAGACCGCTGCAGCGCCAAAACCTGTAGCTGTCGAAAAAAAGCCGAAAAAGAAAAAAAAGTAATATTGTATGGAATCTAGGATCCGCAAGTTGCTAGGCAGGCTTGCTGAATTAGAGGTTCTTTTAGGAGAGCCCGATCTGCTTGCGGATCAAAAGAGATATCGTGCAGTCACGGAAGAGCACGCCTATCTTTCAGAGCTAAAAGAGGTAAACGATCGCTACGTTTCCACTTCTAAACAGCTTGCAGAGAGCGAAGAGCTTGCAAAAACAGAAAAAGATTCCCAATTTCTAGAGATTATCAAAGAAGAGATTTCCAATTTACAGGGAGAACAGGCTGCTTTGCGCACGCAGCTGGAGAGGCTCCTTGTTCCTCCAGATCCACGAGATAGTCGTAACATTATTTTAGAGGTGCGCGCTGGAACAGGTGGAGATGAGGCTGCTCTTTTTGTGGGCGATTGCATACGCATGTATAAGGGTTATGCCGATATGCAAGGATGGAAATATGAGCTTTTGTCTTGTACTCCCTCTGAGATGGGTGGGTTCAAGGAATATGTGATGGTTCTGTCTGGGCAGAATGTCTTTCGTTTGATGCAATATGAGGCGGGCACTCATCGCGTGCAAAGGGTTCCGAAGACAGAGGCGCAAGGAAGGATTCATACTTCAGCCGTCACGGTAGCTGTTCTTGTAGAACCTGGCGAACAAGAAAAACTCATCCTTGATGAGCGAGAGCTGAAGATAGATACGTATAGAGCTTCGGGTGCTGGAGGGCAGCACGTCAATACCACAGACTCCGCAGTCCGTATTACCCACGTACCAACAGGTACTGTCGTTTATTGCCAAGAGGAAAGAAGTCAGCACAAAAACAAAGAAAAAGCGATGCGCCTTCTTGCCGCAAAACTTGTGGAAGAAAAGCAGCGAAAACAGCAGCAAGAGATGGCAGATCTAAGATCTTCTCAGGTGGGATCTGGTGATAGATCGGAACGCATCCGTACGTATAATTTTCCCCAGAACAGGGTAACAGATCATCGCATTGGTCTTACGTTGTATAATTTAGAGCGCGTTATGGAAGGGTATCTTGCCGATTTTACAGAGGCGCTTGTTTCTTATTTTTATCAACAAAAACTTTCCTCTCATGAAGACGCTGGGTGAGGTTTTAACGCTTTCCTCCCACTATCTCAAAGAGCGTGGGGTGGAAAGGGGACGTTTTCTTTCTGAAAACATTTTGGCTCACGTTCTTGGCTGTGCGCGTATGGATTTATATCTTAAGTGGGATTATCCCTTTTCGGAAAAAGAGCTTGCAGAATACAGGCCGCTGCTTGCACGTCTTGGGCGCAAGGAGCCTGTAGAATATGTGATAGGTGAGGTCTTTTTTTTTAAAGAGCGATTTCGCGTTGATAAACGTGCTTTGATTCCAAGGCAAGAAACAGAAATTCTTTTGGATAAGATATGCAAACGGCTGGCTCAGCTTGATCTTAAAGGAAAAGTGCTGTGGGATGTTTGCTCAGGATCTGGGTGTTTAGGGCTTTCTTTAAAAAAAATCTTTCCAGATCTCCATGTTGTGTTATCCGATCTTTCGGAAGAAGCTTTAGATCTTGCAAAAGAAAATGGAGCCCGTTTGGGGGCTTGTGTAGAATATATCCATGGAGATCTTTTAGATCCTTTTATAGGACAAAAGGCAGACTTTTTCGTCTGTAACCCTCCCTATCTTTCTGCAGAAGAGTATAGAGCTGCTGATAGCTCTTTGCGTGATTTTGAGCCCAAGCTTGCTTTAATGGGTGGAACAAGTGGCCTTGAAATATATAAGCGACTCGCAGATGATCTTCCGCAGCATCTTTTCCCGGGTGCTCTTGTTTTTTTTGAGATTGGGTTTTCTCAGGGAGAAGCTATAAATAAAATTTTTTCTTCTGAAGCGTGGATCTCTTCTTGTCTTGAAAAGGATTTTGCCGGGCATGATCGCTTTTTTTTCCTTGAATTTCAATCTTTTTTCCAAGTAACCTGTTCTGAATAGGAAAGGATATGCTCGGCGCACTTACAGAAAAGTTCAGATCCCTCGTTAGAGGTCTTACAGGACAAAAGTTTCTTAGCGAAGACAATATTGCAGATGCTGTACGCGATGTGAGATTGGCTCTTTTAGATGCTGATGTTAATTATACTATTGTTAGCAGCCTAATTCAACGAATTAAGAAAAAGGCGCTTGGTCAAGAGGTTACACAGTCTGTGCTGCCTTCTCAGCAATTTATTAAAATTTTGCATGATGAGTTGGTCGAATGGATGGGTGGAGAGGAATCGGCATTAACGTTTAAGGGGTCTCCGACTGTCATGCTTTTGTGTGGACTTCAGGGATCTGGAAAGACAACCCAATGCGTAAAGCTAGCGCTACATCTGCAATCGAAAATATATGGAAAAAAGGTGCTTGTGGCAGCCTGCGATCTTCAAAGACCTGCTGCTGTAGAGCAGCTCCATACTTTAGGGGAAAGGGCGGGTATTGCGGTGTTTTCTCTTCCTGGGGAAAGCAGTCCTAAGGTCGTGGCAAAAAAAGCAGTTGAACATGCGCGCAAAGAGGGGGCTGATGTCCTGATCGTTGATACAGCAGGTAGACTGCATATCGATGAGCCGCTCATGGAAGAGCTAACAGAGCTTAAACACGCGCTGGATCCTCAAGAGATTTTATTTGTTGCTAGCGCATCCATTGGGCAAGATGCTGTAAAAACAGTTGTGGAATTTGACAAGAGAGTAGGGATTACAGGTAGCATTATCACCATGCTAGATGGGGATGCGCGCGCTGGAGCTGCCCTTTCTATTCGAGAGGTGACGGGTAAACCCATTAAGTTTGAAGGAGTGGGGGAGCGGGCTGCAGATTTTCGTATTTTCAATCCGTGCTCTATGGCAGATCGCATTTTGGGAATGGGCGACATCATTAATCTCGTGCGTCAAGCAGAGCAGCATGTAGAGGAAGAAGAGAGCCGCAAGCTAGAAGCTAAGATCCGCAAGGCAACCTTTAGCTATGATGACTATCTAAAGCCTGTCTCT